>JAWVGD010000658.1:0-2758 GCA_033855515.1 Baekduia sp. | reverse complement strand
AAGTTGTACGCCTCGGAGCTGGGCTGGAAGGTCGTCGACGAGCTCATGCAGATCCGCGGCGGCCGCGGCTACGAGACCGCCGAGTCGCTCAAGGCCCGCGGCGAGAAGCCGGTGCCCGTCGAGCAGGTGATGCGCGACATGCGCATCAACCGCATCTTCGAGGGCTCCACCGAGATCATGCACCTGCTCATCGCCCGCGAGGCCGTCGACCAGCACCTCGCGGTCGCCGGGGACGTGCTGGAGCCCGACGTGGCGCTCAAGGACAAGGCCAAGGCCGGCGTCGAGGCGGCCAAGTTCTACTCCAAGTGGTTCCCGCAGCTCGCGGTCGGCGAGGGCCAGAAGCCCGGCTCGTTCAGCGAGTTCGGCGAGCTCGCCGGCCACCTGCGCTACGTCGAGCGCTCCTCGCGCAAGATGGCACGGTCGACGTTCTACGCGATGGGCCGCTGGCAGGCCAAGCTCGAGCGCAAGCAGTCGGTCCTGGGCCGCATCGTCGACGTCGGCGCGGAGCTGTTCGCGATCTCCGCGGCCGTCGTCTACGCCCAGACGCTGCAGCGCGAGCACCCTGAGCGCGCCGCCCAGGCGACGCAGCTCGCCGACCTGTTCTGCCGCCAGGCCCGCCGCCGCGCCGACGTCCTGTTCGACGCGATCTTCGACAACGACGACGATCAGGCCTACGGCCTGGCCCAGGACGTCCTCGACGGGAAGTTCACCTGGGCCGAGGAGGGCGTCATCGACCCGTCGGGCGACGGGCCGATGCTCGCCGGCAAGCCGTGAGCGATCAGGACGACAACTCGATGCCGCCGGCCGTGGTGACGCGGCCGGCGAGCAGCGAGGTCGTCTGACGCAGCGAGGCCGCCAGGTCGAACGGGTCCAGCGCCGAGACGGCGTCGCGCGGGATGACGACCCCGTACCAGCGCAGCGCGGCCGACGACGCCGTGTAGTGCACGCAGATGTTCGCGACGGTGCCGCAGATGACCAGCGTCGTGACGCCCCATTGACGCAGCAGGTGATCCAGCGGCGTGCCGTAGAACCCGTCGTAGCGCGGCTTGCGCAGGACGGTGTCGCCGGCCTGCGGCGCGAGCGCTTCGACGACCTCCCACCCGTGGCTGCCCTCCAGGGCGTGCGGCGGCCAGATCGCGAACTCGGGATCGCCGTCGCGGTGGGTGTCCTGCGTGAAGACCACGTGAGCGCCCGCGGTGCGGAACCGCGCGACGAGCTCGGCGATCACCGGGACCGTCGCCGCCGCATCGGGCACCTGCAGGCTCCCGCCGTCGCTGACGAAGTCGTGCTGCATGTCGACGACGACCAGCGCGGTCGTGGCCGCCTCCAGCACGACCCGGTCGGTCAGCGGGATCTCCGGGACCTCGAGGCGCTCGGGCATGGGTCGAATCCAGCGGCGCGCCCTCAGCGTCTGAGGACGCGCCGCGCAGGCGCTTGGCGGGCGGGCCCGGCGCCGCCGTCGCGGCGCCTACAGGCGCCGGCCGCGGCGGCTGTAGCCGATCCCGCCCGTGAGCAGGAGCACCAGCAGGACGATCAGGATGATGGTGAGCATGCCCAAGGCGTACCCAGCACTGAGCGACCCCAGCCACATCCCATCGATCGGCCTCCGGCCGGGTCAGCGCTTCTTCGCTGCCGCCGGGAGCCCCGCGATGGACAGCGACTCGGTCCCGGCGGTCGCCGTGCCCGTCGGCGCCGACTGGATGTAGGCGGTGCCGTAGGCGTTCTTGGCGACGACCACGACGACGTAGCGCGTACCGGCCGCCACGGCCGGGACCGTGAACGTCGGGGACACCACGTTGTTGTAGTAGCAGACGTTCGAGCCCGGGGCGCACGCCGCCCAGTAGTAGGTGAACGACATCGGCTGGCTCCCGCTCACCGTGCCGGGGCCGGCGGTGAGGACCGAGCCGCGGCGCACCGTGCCCGCGATCGTCGGGTAGGTGACCGGCACGGGCGGCGCCGCCTTGGCCGCTGGGGGCGCCGGGACGGCGCCGAGCGCGCCGGAGGTCGCCGCGACGGCGCCCTTGGCGTTGGCGGCGGTGATCCGCACCCGCAGGTAGCGGCTCGCGTCGGCGGCGGTCACGGTGTAGGTCGTCGCCTTGGCGCCGGCGATCTCCGAGCACGTGGTCACCGTGGTGGTCGTGCAGCGCAGCCACGTCGTGGCGTAGGCGATCGGCGAGGTCCCGGTCCAGGTCCCGTTGCCGGACGTCAGCGTGCTGCCGATCGTCGCGGTGCCCGCGATGCCGGGGGCCGCCGTGTTGGCAGGAGCCGTGGCCGGCGGCGCGGAGACCGCGGCGGTCGGATCCGAGAGCGCGCTGACGGCGGCCTTGGCGTTCGTCGCGGTGATGCGGGCGCGCAGCACGCGCCCGGCGTCGGCGGCGACCGGCTTGTAGGTCGCGGTCGTCGCGCCCGCGATCTCGGTGCAGGTCGTCGTCGCGGTGCTCGTGCAGCGCAGCCATTGCGCCTGGTAGGCGATCGGGGCCGTGCCGGTCCACGTGCCGTTGGTCGCCGTCAGCGTCCCGGACGTCGTCGCCGCGCCGGAGACGACGGGCTTGCCGGTGTTGACGGGCGCTGCGACGACCGGCGAGCCGACGTCGGAGAAGCGCGTGCTCGCGAGGTTGCCGTAGTAGCGGCCGGCGATCGGCCGCGACGGTGCGCCGGTGAAGACGCTGGTGGGCACGGCGGCCGCCTGGTCGGCGGCGGCCTTGAGGATCGTGGCGCGGACGTCGGCGGGGCTCTTGCCCCAGCAGGGGCCGTGCGC
>JAWVGD010000657.1:0-13944 GCA_033855515.1 Baekduia sp. | reverse complement strand
GCGTCGCACCCCGTGGGGTGCCCGCCGGTCTCCGGCGGCAGCGACGGGTGCTCCTCCGATCGACCATCCGATCAGACGATGGCGGCGTGCCCGAGGACGGTCCGGAATGTAGGGAATGTTGTTCGCTGCTGGGACCGCATCGGATGCAGGCGGTCACGGAGCGACCGCGCGCTTGTCCATGCGCGTCGTGATCGCCGACGATCACGAGAGCTACCGCCTGGGGCTCGCCCGCGCCATCCGCCGGTTCGGGACGCTCGACCTCGTGGGCGAGGCCGGCGACGGCGTCGAGGCGCTCAACGTCGTCCGCGAGGCGTCGCCCGACCTCGCGCTGCTCGACGTGCGCATGCCGGGCCTCGACGGGCTGGAGGTCGCGCGCCGCCTCCGGGAGCTCGGCGGCGTCCGGGTCGTTCTGCTCACGGGCAGCACCACGGAGGAGCTGTCGGCCGCCGCGGAGGCCGCGGGCGTCGTGGAGCTGTTGAGCAAGGACCTGGCCAGGGACGACATCTGCCGTCGCTTGCTCGCCCACCGTTGAGCAGTTATAAGGCGGCATGAGCCGCGTCCGGGTGTTCGTCGCCGACGACCATCCCATGTACCGGGAAGGGCTGGTACGCGCCATCAAGGAGCGTCCGGACCTGGAGCTCGTCGGCGAGTCCGCCGACGGTCGCAGCGCGCTGCCCGAGTTCCGGCGTCTGATTCCGGACGTCGCGGTGCTCGACGTGCGCATGCCCGGGCTGACCGGGACCGAGGTGCTCAACGCCATCGCCCGCGAGCGGATCGCCACGCGCGTCGTGTTCCTCTCGGCCCACGTCGACAGCGACACCGTCTACCGCGCGGTCGCCCTGGGCGCCGCCGCCTACCTCTCCAAGGAGGCCGACCGTGCGACGATCTTCGACGCGGTCGCCGCCGTCGCCCGCGGCCGGACCGTCCTCTCGCCGGAGATCCAGGGCGGCCTGGCCGCGCAGATCCAGCTGCGCGAGGCCGCGCCCCGGCCGGTCCTCAGCCCGCGCGAGCAGGAGGTGCTGCGGCTGATCGCCGAGGGCGGCTCGGCCCCCGAGATCGCGCGGCTGCTGCACCTCAGCCCATCGACGATCAAGACGCATCTGCAGAGCCTCTACGAGAAGCTGGGGGTCTCGGACCGTGCTGCGGCCGTCGCCGCCGCGATGCGCGCAGGGCTCCTGGAATGAGGAGGCGCAGCCTGGAGCAGTTCCAGCAGCTGTTCGCCGTCAGCCGCGACCTGCTGGCGATCATCGGCGGGACGCCGACCCGGGTCATCGCGGTGAACCCCAGCTGGGAGCGGGTCCTCGGCTACCCGCCCGACGCGCTCGTGGGCACCGACCTCATGGAGCTCGTCCATCCCGACGACCGCGAGGCCACGCGGCGGGGAACCGAGCGGCTCCTACGCGACGAGGGCTACCCGCAGGGCTTCGAGAACCGCTACCGGCACGCCGACGGGCAGTGGGTGTGGCTGCGCTGGACCTCGGTGACGCGCAAGCCCGACGGCTACGTCTACACGGCGGCCCACGACGTCACCGAGGAGCGGCGCGCCGCCGAGGAGGCCCGCGCGACGCTGGCGCGCCTGGAGGAGGCCCAGCGCGTCGCGCACCTCGGCAGCTGGGAGGTCGACCTCCAGACCGGTGAGCGCTTCTACACGGCCGAGATGTACGTGTTGCACGGCATGGACCCCGAGCGCGACGGGCCGTGGTCGCTGGGGGAGCTCATCGCCCGCACGGTCCCCGAAGATCGCGACCGGCTCCGGGAGACCGCGCAGCGTGCGCTCGGCACGCCCGGCCGCCAGCAGGTCGAGTTCCACCTCGTCCACGCGCCGCACCGGGTGCTGCAGGCCTCCCTCGAGGTCGAGCAGGCCCCGGACGGGACGCCGCTGCTCATGCGCGGCACGACGCAGGACGTCACCGAGCTGCGCGAGAACGAGCGCCGCCTGGCCGAGGCCGAGCGGCTGGCCGGCATCGGCAGCTGGGAGTGGCGGCGGTCCGACGAGCGGCTCGTCTGGTCGCCGGGGACCTATCGGCTGTACGGGCTCCCGCAGGGCGCGCCGGTCACGGCCGATCTCGTGCTCGACGCGATGGACCCGGCCGAGACCACCTCGGTCCGCCGGACGCTGAACGATGCGCTCCAGGCGCTCGGCAGCTACGAGATCGAGTACAGCATCCCGCCAGGGCCCGGCGAGCGGCGCGTCCGCCACATCACCGGTCGCGGCGAGGCGTACCGCAGCGGCGACGACACGTTCCTGCGCGGCACGATCGCCGACGTGACCCGGTCGCGCCGCGCCGCGCGCCAATCACAGGAGATCGCGCGGCTCGGCCAGGCCGCGCTGGAGCGCACCGACCTCAAGGTCCTCTTCGAGGACGTCTGCCACGTCATCGCCCGTACGCTCGACACCGACATGACCAACGTGCTCGCGCTGCAGTCCGACGGCAGCTTCGCGTTCGCCATCAGCTTCGGCTTCCCGGGCACGGGCCGCGGCACGGCGATCGCGGCCGGACAGGACTCGATCGCCCGGCGCGCCGTCGAGGCCGACGCGCCGATGGTCGTCGACGACTGGCTGACCGAGGAGCGCTTCCCCTACTCCGAGCCGCTGCGCGCCGGCGGCGTGCGCAGCACGGCCGTGCTCCCGATCCGCGGACCCGACGAGCCCTTCGGCGTCCTGACCACCCACGCACGGGCGCCGGGGATGATCGAGGCGGAGGACTTCGCCTTCCTCGACGCGCTGGCGACCTTCCTGGCGACGGCGATCGAGCGGCTGCGCCACGAGGCCGAGATCGCGGGCCTCGCCGCGCTGCGCGGGAGGCTCGTCGCCGAGAACCTGGAGGCCGAGGAGCGCGTGCGCCGGCGGATCTCCGAGCAGCTGCACGACGGCGCGCTGCAGGACCTGCTCGCCGCCCGCCAGGACCTCGTCGAGGCCGGCGGCCCCGATCCGGCGACCCGCGACGAGATGCTCGGCTTCGCCCGCGAGGGCGTCGAGCGCGCGGTCCGGCGGCTCCGCGAGGCGGTGCACGCGCTGCATCCGGTCGTGCTGCAGCACGGGGGCCTGGAAGCCGCCATGCAGGCCGCGGCCGACCAGGCCGCGCGGCAGGGCAGCTTCACGACGCAGGTCGCCGTCGACCCCGACGCGACCGGCCTGCGCGACGAGCTCGTGATGTCGCTGGCGCGCGAGTTGCTGAACAACTGCGCCAAGCACGCCGACGCGCAGGCGGTCCGCGTCGCGGTGCGGCGCGACGACGGCGCGGTCGTCCTGGAGGTCGCCGACGACGGATGCGGCCTGGATCTCGTCGCGGTCGCCGAGGCGCCGATGAACGGCCACATCGGCCTCGCTTCGCTGGCCCACCGGGTCGAGGCCGTGGGCGGCACGCTCGACCTCCAGGCCGCCGCGGGCGGCGGAACGACCGTCCGGGCGCAGCTGCCGATCGGCTGACCCGCCGCCGCGACCTGAGCCCGCCGCGAGTGCTCAGGCGTCCTGCGTGGTGACGGGCGCCTGATAGCGCAGCCCGTCGAGCGCCACGTCCAGGATGCGGCCGACCTGGTCCGGATCGGCGGTGCGGATGACCGCGATGCCACCGACCATCCGGCCGATGTCGAGGAACGTCGTGTCGGACCGCACGACGCCGGCCTCCTGGGCGCGGTGCAGCAGCGGCTCGCCGGTCGCGGCGATCTCCGCGCGGCAGCTCTGGAAGACGGGCGCCTCGGCGTCGATGTAGGCCATGAGCGCCTCCGACAGCGTCCGCTTGGCAGCGGCGTACTCGACGAAGCGCCGCAGCCAGGTCGACAGCGCCTCCCATGGCGGCAGGTCGGCGAGGTCGTCCGCCGAACGGCAGATCGCCTCGACCTCCTCCAGGTACGCGGCCTCGATGAGGTCCGGGCGCGTCGGGAAGTGCCGGTACAGCGTGCCGATCCCGACGCCGGCGCGGCGCGCGATGTCGTCCAGGGATGCCTCGGTCCCGTCCTCGGCGAACGCCTCACGCGCCGCGGCGAGCAGCTTGTCGTAGTTGCGCCGGGCGTCGGCGCGCTTGGGGCGCCGGGGCAGGACGGTGGTGGCGGGGATGTCGGTCATGGGACAGATGAGCGATTCGCTGGACAACCGGAGGGTTCCTCCGCTATCGTAGTTCAAAGCGGAGGCGCTCTCCAGAACTTCCTGGAGGATCCCTCCACTTTAGCGCTCCACCGCTGTGCGCTCCACCGCTCGACCCGAAGGGACCCCTCTCCCCATGTCTTCCACCTTGACTGCCCCTGCGCGCGTCCGCGTCCGCGTGCGGCGACCCAGCGCCGGCTCCGGCTCCCGCGGCGGCTCCGGCTCCACCGTCATCCTGGCGCTCATTCTCGTCTGCCAGCTGATGATCATCCTCGACGCGTCGGTGGTCATCACGTCGCTGCCGCGGATCCAGGAGACCCTGCACTTCTCCCCCACGAACCTCTCGTGGGTCCAGAACGCCTACACCTTGACCTTCGGTGGGCTGCTGCTCCTGGGCGCCCGCGCCGGCGACATCCTGGGCCGCCGCCGGACCTTCGTCGCCGGCATCGCGCTGTTCACCGCCGCGTCGATGGCCGGCGGCATCGCCCAGTCGGCCACCTGGCTGCTGGGCGCCCGCGCCCTGCAGGGCGTCGGGGCCGCGATGGCCGCGCCGTCGACGCTGGCGCTGCTGATGACGAGCTTCCGCGAGGGCCACGAGCGGACGCGCGCCCTCGCGCTGTACAGCGCCGTCTCGGCGGCCGGCGGCAGCATCGGGCTCGTTCTCGGCGGCATCCTGACCGACTGGGTCTCCTGGCGCTGCGGGTTGTTCATCAACGTGCCGATCGGCGTCGCGCTGATCGTGCTGGCGCCCCGGCACCTGCCCGAGACCGAGCGGCACGCGGGGCGCTTCGACCTCACCGGCGCCGCGACGTCGACCCTCGGCATGACGGCGCTCGTCTACGGCTTCGTGCGCGCGGCGTCCGACGGCTGGGGTGAGCGCGGCACGGTGGCGGCGTTCGCGGCCAGCATCGTGCTCCTCGCCGCCTTCGTGCGGACCGAGCGACGCGCCGAGCAGCCGATCACGCCGCTGCGTCTGTTCAAGAGCCGTGAGCGCTCCGGCGCCTACGCCGCGCGCGTCCTGATGGTCAGCGGCATGTTCGCGAGCTTCTTCTTCCTCACGCAGTTCCTGCAGGGCGTCGCCGGCTACAGCGCGCTGAAGGCCGGGTTGGCGTTCCTGCCGATGACCGGCGTGATGTTCGCGATGGTCCGCGTCGTACCGTGGCTGACGCGGCGAATCGGGTCGATGCGGCTGCTCATCGGCGGGTTGGTGGTGGCGCTGGCGGGCATGGCCTGGATGAGCCGCATCGGCGAGGGCACCGCGTACTTCCCCGGGATCGTGGTGCCGCTCATGTTGCTCGGCATCGGCGTCGGCGTGGCGTTCACGCCGCTGACGGCCTCCGGCATCGCGGGCGTCGCGCCCGGCGACGCCGGCGCGGCATCCGGACTGGTCAACGTCGCCCACCAGCTCGGCGGCTCGCTGGGCCTCGGCATCCTCGTCACGGTGTTCGCCGCAGCAGGGCGCGCGGCGGCCGGGCATCCGCCGGCCGGCGCCTCAGCGGCGGCCGAAGGGCGGCACGAGCTGGCGCACGGCGTCGCGACGGCGCTGACCGGGTCGACCGTGTTCCTCGCCCTGGCCCTGGTGGTCGTCACGCTCGTGATGCGCCGCCCGGCAGGCGAGGTCGCGACCGTCCCGCAGCCGGCGACGGCGCACTAGTCGACGCGGACGCGGACGCGCGGCGCTCGCGGCAGGGCGAGCGTCGCGATGACCGCGCGGTGGTCGGAGCCCGGGACGAGGTGCACCGACACGTCGCGCACCGCGACGCGCGGGTCGACCAGCACATGGTCGATCGTGATCTCCGGCGGGAAGCGGCGGCCGGCGGGCCACGTCGTGTCGTAGCCGGCGCCGACGGCGTCGCCGGCGTCGACGTAGCCGCCGGCGCCGAGCAGGTCGCGCAAGTCGTGGTGGTCGAGGGTCGCGTTGAAGTCGCCGAGCACCAGGCGCAGCGTCGGACGCGTCACGTCCGGTCCGGGGATCTCCCGGAGCATGTGCCGCCACGTCGCGACCGGACCATGGACCGGCGCCGGCGGATGGACGGCGCCGAGCTCGACAACCGGGCCGCCGGGCAGCGCGAGCGCCGCCCGCGGCTCGGCCACCACGTTCAAGGAGTTGACCTGCGCCAGCCGGCGCAGCGGCCGGCGGGCGAAGAGGCCGGTCCCGGCGGCGGTCCGCCGCGGATCGGCGTCGCGGTAGGGCAGCAGGCGGCGCAGCCCGGCGGCGTCCAGTCGCCGCAGTTCCTCCGGGGTCAGCTCCTCCAGCGCCAGGACGTCGACGTGCCGGCGCTCGACGAGGCCGACGACCGTCCGCGCGTCCGCGCGGCCCAGGTAGAGGTTGGCGGTCATCACGCGCAGGGGGACGCCGTCGCGGACGACGGGCTGGGGTCCCGCGATGGCCCGCGGCAGAAGCGCCAGCGCGAACGCGCCGACGACGAGCGCCGCGAGCGCCGCGACCGCCCAGCGCCGCAACACCAGCGCGACCACCAGCGCCAGCGGCGAGGTGAGCCCGACGTACGGGGTGAACGCCATCGCGGGCAGCACGCGCCCGCCGGTCTCCAGCCCGAACGTCCGGACGACGGCCCAGACGAGCCATGGCGCCAGGAGCGCGAGCGCCAGCAGCGTGCGGGGATGGGGCGGGCCGATCGATCGCGGCGTGAGACGACCGAGGGCCCGCGCTGCGCGCGGGCCCCCGGGATGCTGCTCGAACTCCTGGCTGTCGCGACCTAGCGGCGCGGGAGGAACTCCGGGATGTCGAGGTCGGCCACGACGCCGCCCCGGCGGGCGGAGATCGGCTCACGCGCCGGCGCGGGCGCCGGTGCCGGCGTGCGGCGCTCGATGCGCGGCTCGCCCGTGGGCTCTTCCATCCGCGGCTCCTGGCGGCGCTTGGGCACGTCGCTGTAGCGCGTCGCGACCACCGTCACCCACACCTGGTCTTCGAGCTTCTCGTCGACCATGGCGCCGAAGATGATGTTCGCGTCCGGGTGGGCGGCCGCCGCGACGGCCTTGGCCGCCTCGTTGACCTCCCACAGCGACAGGTCCTTACCGCCGGTGATCGAGAGGAGGATCGACCGGGCGCCCTCCATGCTCGTCTCCAGCAGCGGGGACGACACCGCCTGCTCGGCCGCCTCCAGCGCGCGCTTGTCCCCGACGCCCATGCCGATGCCCAGCAGGGCCGCACCGGCCTCGGACATGATCGTCCGGACGTCGGCGAAGTCGAGGTTGATGATGCCCGGCAGCGTGACGAGGTCCGACACGCCCTGGACGCCCTGGCGCAACACGTCGTCGGCGACGCGGAACGCGTCGACCATCGACGTGTTCTTGTCCAACACGCTGAGCAGCCGGTTGTTCGGCACGACGATGAGCGTGTCGACCTCGGCGTGCAGGGCGTCGATGCCCGCGTTGCCGGCCTGGGCACGGCGGCTGCCCTCGAAGCCGAACGGCTTCGTGACGATGCCGACGGTCAGGGCCCCGATCTCCCGCGCGATCCGCGCGACGATCGGCGCGGCGCCGGTGCCGGTGCCGCCACCGGCGCCGGCGGCGATGAACACCATGTCGCTGCCCTTCAGCAGCGACTTGATGCGGTCGTACTCCTCCATCGCGGCCTGACGCCCGAGGTCCGGGTTCGAGCCGGCGCCGAGCCCACGGGTGATCTGCGGGCCGATGTGCAGCGTGATGTCGGCCGTCGACTGCTGCAGCGACTGCAGGTCGGTGTTGATGGCCAGGAACTCGACGCCCTGGACCTCGGCCTCGACCATGCGGTTGATCGCGTTGACACCGGCGCCACCGACGCCGATGACGCGGATGACCGGATGGCCCACGGCCGGCTGGCCCCACGGGGACGGCGGGTCGACGCGGGCGTACGCGTCATGGGCGGGTGCGGCCGCCGCGACGGGCGCGGGCGTCTCGGCCACCGGGACCGGGGGTGCCTGAGCCGCGGGGGCGGGCTCCGGATCCCGAGCGGGCGGCGCGAGCATGTCGTCGGGCAGCTCGGAGGAGAACGCGTGCCGCAGCCGCTCCTGGGCCGACGGCGCGCGGTCACGACGCGGGGCCTCGGGCTCCAGCGGCGACGCGGCCAGCGACGGGTGCGGGTAGCCGGTCTCGCGCGGATGGGGCGGCGGCTCCTTGGGACCCTCGGCCAGCAGCGGGTCGATCTCCCGACGCCGGGCGGCGGCCGGGGTCGCCGGCGGCACGTCGGCGACGTCCTGCTGGGCGACGACCTTCGGGGCCGGAGGCGTGGGCGCCTCGGCGCGCGGTGGCTCCGGCGTGACCTCGGCGGCGGGTGCCGGGGCCTGCGGGGCCGCAGGGGCCTCCGCAGCCTGCGCCTGCGGCGCGGCCTCGGCGCCCGTGGGCGCCTGCTCGTCTTCGTCGGTGCGGCGGAAGAGCGCCGCCAGGGGGCCCTCCCTCATGCTGGCCCGCTTACCGCTTGCCATTGGCGAGAACCTCCGTCGCGAGATCGCGATAGGACTGGGCGGCCATCCCGTCCGGATCGTACTTCAGGACCGACATGCCCCGGACGGGCGCCTCCGCGAAGCGGATCGTCTTCTTGATCCGTGACGCGAAGACTCGGTCGCCGAAGTTCTCCTCCAGGATCTGGATGGCCTCTTTGGCATGGACGGTGCGAGTGTCCATCAACGTCGGCAGGATGCCCTCGATCTGGACGTCCGGGTTCAGGTTCTCCCGGATCATCTGGAGGGTGTTCTGCAACTGGATCAGGCCCCGCATAGAGAGATACTCGCACTGCACGGGGACGATCACCTTGTCGGCGGCCGTCAGGGCGTTGATCGTGAGCAGCCCGAGGCTCGGCGGTGTGTCGATGCACACGAAGTCGTAGTCGTCCTCGACGAGCTTGAGCGCCTTCTGCAGCGACCGCTCCCGGCCGATCTGGGCCGACATCGCGATCTCGGCGCCGGCGAGGTCGATCGAGGCGCAGGCGATGTCGATCTCGCGCTTGCGGATCACGTCGCGGATCGAGTGATGGTGGACGAGGACGTCGTACATGGACGTCTCGACCGTGTCCGGGTCGATCCCCTGGGACATCGTCAGGTTCCCCTGGGGGTCCATGTCGATGCAGAGGACGCGGTTGCCCTTCTCGGCGAAGGCGACGGCGAGGTTCAGCGTGGTCGTCGTCTTGGCGACGCCGCCCTTCTGGTTGGCGAAGGCGATGACCTTCATGCTGCGATCTCCCAATTCACGGAAGGCTCCGTCGTGGTCGGTGCGGGACCCATCGTGGGCGGTATTCGCAGCGGGCCCGGCTATTCCTCCCGCCCCCGCGGTTAGCATCGCCGCCGGATGCCCCACCCCAACCTCACGCACTGGGACCAGGTCGCAGCCGAGGAGGTCGCCGTCGGCGAGCTGCGCGGGCGCTGGCGCGACCTGGGCAGCGCCGCGGGCTCGTTCCGTGCGGGCGTGTCGCTGGCCGAGATCGCCCCGGGCGCACGCTCCACGCCCGTCCACGTCCACGCCGACGAGGAGGAGCTCTTCTACGTGCTGGCCGGTTCGGGCCTGTCGTGGCAGGACGGCGCCACGTACGCGATCGCCGCCGGCGACTGCCTGCTGCACCGCGTCCACGAGCAGGCGCACACGCTCATCGCCGGCGACGGCGGCCTGACGGTCCTGGCCTTCGGGCCGCGGTCGGAGGCGAACATCACGTGGCTGGGCCACGCCGGGGTCATGCGGGTGGGCCCGCGGTGGCTGCCGCCCGAGCTCGCGCCGTACGACGCCGAGGCGGCGGCGGGAGCGCTCGCGCTCCCGGACCCGTCGGCGGACCGTCCGCCGACGATCCTGGGGATCGACGAGATCCCGCCCACCGAGCACCACCGCGGCAAGGTGCACCAGAAGATCCGACCGATCGGCACCGCGCTGGGCGCCGAGACGACGGGCATGCGCCACGTGCGGATGGTCCCGGGCACGCACGGGACGCCGCACCACTGCCACGGCGCCGAGGAGGAGCTGTTCGTGGTCCTCGGCGGCGACGGCGTGCTGCGCCTTGGGGAGGATCGCCACGCGGTGGGCCGCGGCTCGGTCGTCGCGCGCCCGCCGGGCACCGGCGTGGCCCACTCGTTCATCGCGGGCGAGAGCGGGCTGGAATACCTCGGCTGGGGCACCCGCGAGCCCAACGACATCTGCTTCTACCCCGACTCCGGCAAGGTCTTCCTGTGCGGCGTGGGCGTCATCGGGCGCCTCGAGCCGGCCGACTACTGGGACGGCGAGGAGTAGCCGCCGCCGCGTCCGGCGGAGACGGCCTACGCGCGGACGTCGACGCGCGGCGCCGGCGCGTCGTACGCGCCCGGCTGCCCGCCGGTTACGGGGCCCGTGGCGGACGCCTGGTCGGCGTCGGCGTGCTCGAGCGCCTCGAGGAACTCGCGGTCGATGAACGGGCTCACGGGTTTTGCGAACGTCCGCTGGATCAGCACTTCGGCCAGCGACGGCGCTCCGGGCGAAGAGCTGGGCGAGAGAGACATGGTCCGAGCTGCATCGGCCGTGCGCTGTGCGTCTTTAGCGGGATCGCCGAAAGGTGGACGCGGGTAGGGTCCCGCGGGTTCCATGCGGGACCTCCTGAGCAAACCGCTGCTCGTCGTGACCGGTAAGGGCGGCGTCGGCAAGTCGACCGTCGCCGCGGCGCTGGGGATGGCCGCTGCCGCGCGCGGGCTGCGAACGGTGGTCGCCGAGGTGGCGGCGCGGGACGACGTGGCCCGGGTGGTCGCCGAGGGCGACGGCGGCGAGGGCGCCACGTTCGCCGAGCGCGACCTCGGCGAAGGGCTGCATCACATCTCGATCGACCCGGAGTCCGCGCTGGAGGAGTACCTCAAGGACCAGCTGCCGCGCGGGCTCTCCGACGTGCTGGCGTCCTCGCGGATGTTCTCCTACCTCGCCGCCGCCACGCCGGGCCTGCGGGAGCTGCTGACCGTCGGCAAGGTCTGGGAGCTCGCGCAGCCCGATCGCCGCACGCCGGGCGCCCACCCCTACGACCTCGTGATCCTCGACGCGCCCGCCACCGGGCACGGCGTCGCGGTGCTCACCGCCCCCGGGGCGTTCGCCGGCGCCGCGCGCATGGGGCCGGTCGCCCGCCAGGGCGGCATCATCCACGAGATGCTGGCCGATCCGCACCGCACGGGCATCGTCGCCGTCGCCACCGCCGAGGAGATGCCGGTCAACGAGACGCTGGGGCTGCAGGCCACCCTGTGCGACGAGCTGGGCCAGCACTTCGCCGCGGTCGTCGTCAACGGCGTGCTGCCCGCACGCTTCACCAAGGCCGAAGCAGCGGCGCTGGACGCCGCCCCGCCGTCGCGCGCCGTGCGGGCCGCCCGCGCCGAAGCCTCGCGGTCGCGCGGTCACCGCGCCCAGCTCGCCCGGATCCGCCGCGGCGTCGGCGGCGCCGAGGTGCGGACCCTCCCCTTCCTGTTCTCCACCGCGCTGGGTCCGGACGACCTCGCGCACCTGGGCGAGGAGCTCATGCGATGACCGACCTGCCGGACCGCCTCGCGGGCAAGCGCGTCGTCATCTGCGCCGGGTCCGGGGGCGTGGGCAAGACCACCACGTCGGCGGCGATCGCGATGGGCCTGGCCGCCCGCGGCGAGCGCGTGTGCGTGGTGACGATCGACCCGGCCCGGCGGCTGGCCGACGCGCTCGGGATCGAGCAGCTCGGGTCCGAGCCGCGGCGCGTGGACGACGCGCGCTTCGCCGGCCACGGCATCGTCCTCGAGGGCGAGCTGTGGGCGATGATGCTCGACCCCAAGCGGACGTTCGATGAGCTGATCGAGCGCCTCGCGCCCGACGAGAAGACGCGCGACGAGATCCTCGCCAACCGGATCTACCGCGAGCTGTCGAGCGCGGTGGCAGGCTCCCAGGAGTTCACCGCGGTCGCCAAGTTGTATGACCTGGATCGCTCCGGCGAGTTCGACGTCATCGTGCTCGACACGCCGCCGTCGCGCAACGCTCTGGACTTCCTCGATGCACCCGACCGCCTGACCGGCTTCCTGGAGGGCCGGGCGCTGCGCCTGTTCCTGGCGCCGACGGGCATCGCGGCGCGCGTGGTCGGGCGCGGGACGAGCGTCGTGTTCTCGGTGCTGCGGCGCGTGACCGGCGTCGACTTGATGGAGGACTTGAGCGTGTTCTTCAGCGCGCTGAGCGGCGTGCTGGACGGCTTCCGCGAGCGCGCCGCGGGCGTCAAGGAGCTGCTGACCGACCCGGCCACCACGTTCCTGATCGTGACGTCGCCCGAGCGCGAGCCCGTCGACGAGGCGATCTTCTTCCGCGGCAAGCTGCGCGAGGCGGGGATGCCGTTCGGCGGCCTGGTCGTCAACCGCGTGCACCCGCTGGCGCCCGGCGGCGACGAGGTCGACCAGGCCGCGCTGACCGCCGACTTGGACGGCGACGCCGCGCTGGCGCGCAAGGTCGCCCGGACGCTGCAGGAGTTCCGCGTGCTCGCCCATCGCGACAGCGCCGCGGTCGAGCATCTCGTCGCCCACCTCGGCGACGCCGACCCCATCCTCGTCCCACATCTCGACGGCGACGTCCACGACGTCGACGGGCTCGTGCTGGTGCACCGCCATCTGTTCGCGGTCGCCGTCGAGCGGACGGCGCTGCTGGCCGAGGCGGCGTTCTGAACGCCGCCGGCCCTGCACGCTCCGGCCCGTCGCTGGCGGTCGTGTCGTGGCCGTTCGACATGGGCTTGGCGGACGTCGGCATGGGCGCGGGCGCCGCGCTGCTGGCCGCCGACGAGGAGCTCCACCACGAGCTGCGGGCGATCGGCTGGGCGCCCACCGTCCAGCGGGTCCTGGCCTCCGATCCCCACAGCGGGGAGATCCACCGCATCTTCGACCTGCTCCGCGCCCAGGCCGTCGACGTCCGCGCGGTGGTGGACCGCGGCGCGTTCCCGCTGGTGCTGGCGGGCGGGTGCATCAGCGCGACCGGGACGGTGGCGGGCGCGACCGCCTCCGCCCCGCGCGACGCTCCGATCGGGGTCGTGTGGCTCGACGCCCACGCCGACCTCGACACGCCCGAGGACAACCTGTCGGGCTCGATGGACGTCATGGCGCTGTCGATCCTGACCGGCGGCGCCTGGGGCGCGCTGCGCGCGACGATCCCCGGCGTACGCACCGTCGCCGAGGAGCACGTGGCGCTGCTCGGCGTGCGCGACCTCTCGGCCGGCCAGGCGGCGCGCGTGGCCCGCTCGACCGCGCGGGTGGCCTCCGGCGCGTTCGACGCCGATGCGGCGCGCGCCGCGATCGCCACGCTGCCGCCGGCGCTGTACCTGCACGTCGACCTCGACGTCCTCGACACGTCGGTCGGCCGCGCCAACCGCTACGCGGCGCCCGGCGGCCCGACGCTCGAGACGGTCCTGGCGACCGTCGACGCGGCCTTCGCCCACGGCCGCGTCCTCGCGGCGGCGCTGACGGCCTACGAGCCGCAGAGCGACAAGCACCGGACGATCATGGCCGCCGCGCGCACGATCGCGGCGCGGATCGCGACGCGGGCGCTGGCCCAGCGCGGCTAGTGGGCCGGCCGACCCACTAGGCGATCGTCCGCTGGCGGTGGTCCTCTTCGGCGAGCATCTCGTCGGCGACCGCGCGCAGGTCGGAGTCGAGGTGGCCGCAGAGGACGTCGCGCAGCAGCGCGCGCAGCCAGCCCGTGAGATCGTCGACGAGGGCTTCGAGCGCGCTGTCCTCGGGCGCGACGCCGGCGACGATCGCGCGCTCGAGGGCGACGAGGTGCGCGATGCGCTCGGTCACCTGCGCCCGCTGGTCGGGAAGCGCGCACAGGGCGGCGATCCGCCCGGCGAGCCGGCCGGTCTGCGGACCCTCGGGCTCCAGCAACGCGCGGAGCGCGAGCAGGACGTCGGTGAGCGCCTCGGACGGCCGCGCCCG
>JAWVGD010000656.1:0-3603 GCA_033855515.1 Baekduia sp. | reverse complement strand
CCGCCCGGCGAACCAGCTCGACGACGTGGTCGGCCTTGCCCACCGCGCCGAGGTCGCGCCAGCGGCGGTACTTGTCCCCGTCGACGCCCGGCGTGTAGCACTGCTCGTAGAACTCTTGGAGCTGGTCTTCGTCGAGCTTGGCCATGCGCGACGAAGTGTCTCAGGCGGGCTCGGCGGCCGGCGGGACGCCCGAGCCGGCGCTGCCCGCCTCGGTCAGATCCGCCGCGACCGCGCCCAGCACCGTGCGTAGCCACGCCCGCTCGGCCTCGCCCGAGCCGCGCATCCGGCGCTCGACCCACGCCGTGACCTGGCGCCGGGCGCCCATGACGAGCACCGGCCCGCAGACGGCGTAGCGGCCGTCGGCCAGCACCACGAGGCTGCCCGGCGCATCGCGGCGCAGGCGCAGGAGGTCGATGACCTCGAGCCCGGCGACCGCCGTGGGCCGCGTCGCATCACCGTCGGCCTCGGTCCACGGACGGGCCGTGAAGACCGTCGCGGTGCTGCGCAGGTCCCGCTTCGGCCGGGCCCGCGGGCCGATCGGCCCGGAGCGCCACGAGCTCGTCAGCGACACGAGCCGGCGCGAAGCCTCCTCGCGGTAGAGGACGTGGAGCCGGTCGCCGGCCACCACGCGTGTCGAGCCGCGTGGCGGGATCGCCTGGCCCGCGCGCACGATGACGTTGACCACCGCCTCGCGCGGGAGCCCGAGGTCCCGGACGGCCAGGCCGACGATCGCGTCGCCGGCCACCACCGGGAACTCGAGCACCTCGGCCCCGAGCCGCCGGATGGTCCCCGCCTCGGCCAGCGGCCGCGGCAGCGCCGGGTCCGCCGTGGTCACGCCCAGGCGCTTGGCCAGCGGCTCGAACGTCGAGCCCTGCAGGATCGTCGAGAGCAGGACCACGAAGAACACGATGTTGAAGAACTCGTGGCTGCGCGGGACGCCGTCGATGACCGGGAAGGTCGCCAGGACCACGGGCACGGCGCCCCGCAGGCCGGCCCATCCGAGGACCGCCTGCTCGGGCAGGCTGAAGCGAAACGGCGCGGTGCACAGCATGACCGCCAGCGGGCGTGCGACGAACACGAGCACGAGCGCCAGGACGGTCCCCTCGAGGGCGACGCCCCCGAGCTCCGAGGGGAAGACGAGCAGGCCCAGGACCAAGAACATCGACAGCTGCGCGACCCACGCCATGCCCTCGTGGAACGTGGCGATCGTGTGCTTGGCCGGGATCGCCGCCGACCCGAGCGTCAGCCCCACGATGTACACCGCCAGGAAGCCCGACCCGTGGATCGTGTCGGCGGCGCCGAACGCCAGCGCGACGGCGGCCAGCGTCGCCACCGGGTACAGCCCGGCGGTCGCCAGGCGCGCCTCGCGCAGCGCGAAGGTGAACAGATAGCCCACCGCCCCGCCGACGGCGGCACCGATCGCGATCTGGCGCACGAACAGCCAGGCGAAGTCCAGGAGGCCGTAGCCGGGGTGCATGAGCTTCTCGATGAAGCCGAGCACGAGCAGCACGGCGATGGGATCGTTGAGGCCCGACTCGCCCTCCAGGGTCCGCGCCAGCCGCCGCCGCAGCGTCGAGCCGCGCAGCAGCGCGAAGATCGCCGCGCCGTCGGTGCCGGCGACGATCGCCCCGACCAGGAGCCCCTCGCTCGTGGAGAAGTCGAACAGCCACGCCGCGACCAGCCCGGTCACGGCAGCCGTGACGAGCGTGCCGCCGATCGCCAGCGCCAGCGACGGCCCGAGCACGGGCCGGATCTCGGGGAACCCGGCCGCCAGGCCGCCCTCGAACAGGATCAGCGTGAGCGCGACGATGCCGACGGTGCGCGCGACGCGGTAGTCGTCGAAGGCGATCAGCCCCGCCCCGTCGCTGCCGACCGCCATGCCAACGCCGAGGAACAGCACGTGGCCGGGGACGCGCACCCGGGACGCCACCAGTGAGGCGAGCAGGCCGGCCGACAGGAGCGCACCCACGATGAGGATCCGCTCGCCGTCGTGCACCCTCGACACCATGGCACATGAAGTTTGGACACGGTCGTGCCGATCGGCACTTGACTTCCATCCGGGCGCCCGCGTAGATTCGGCCCGGCCGGACTAAGGACGGTTCACCACACCTTTTGGAGGAGGAGCACACAATGGCGAACGTGGATGCAGCCGTGGTCGCGAAGAGCGACGAGGAGCGGCTGGCCGAGCTGGGTTACAGCCAGGAACTCAGTCGAAGCTGGAGCGGGTTCCAGAACTTCGCGATCTCGTTCACCATCATCTCGATCCTCGCCGGCTGCTTCACCACCTACTACCAGGGGTGGAACAACGGCGGTCCGATCGCGATCTCGATCGGCTGGCCGATCATCTCGGTCTTCATCCTGATCATCGCCTTGTGCATGGCCGAGCTCGTCTCGGCCTACCCGACGGCCGGCGGGATCTACTGGTGGGCGTCCAAGCTCGGCGGCCCGGCGTGGGGCTGGTTCACCGGGTGGTTCAACCTGCTCGGCCTGATCGCGATCCTGGCGTCGGTCGACTACTTCGCCGGCCAGTTCCTCTACACGATCCTCGGGCTCTACAAGGCCAACTTCCTCGGGATCGACTTCGCCAGCGGCAACCACCACCTCGGCTACACGTTCGCGCTGTTCTTCCTGATCCTGCTGATCCACATCGCGATCAACATCCGTGGCAGCCACCTCGTCGCGATGTTCAACGGCATCTCGGTGTGGTGGCACCTGCTGGGCGTGGCGATCATCGTCGGCGTGCTGATCATCGTGCCCGACCACCACGCCAGCGCGAGCTTCGTCTTCGGCCACCAGATCAACAACAGCGGCTTCAGCCACAACATGTTCTGGTGGTACGTCCTGCCGCTCGGGTTCCTGCTGACGCAGTACACGATCACCGGCTTCGATGCCTCGGCCCACATCTCCGAGGAGACGCACGGCGCCGCCGAGTCGGCGCCCAAGGGCGTCTGGCGCTCGGTGGCGATCTCCGCGGTCGTCGGGTACATCGTCCTGCTGGCGATCACGTTCGCGGCGTCCGACGAGAAGGCCGTCACCGGCGGTGGCGGCTCGGTGTTCGCGGTGTTCACGAGCTCCATGGGCACCGGCTGGGCGGAGCTCATCCTGCTCATCTCGTTCTTCGGGCAGATGTTCTGCGGCATGAGCTGCATGACCAGCGCGTCGCGCATGATGTACGCCTTCAGCCGTGACGGCGCGGTCCCCGGCTCGCGGATCTGGAGCCGGGTCAACAGCAACCGGATCCCGTTCAACGCGGTGATGGCGGTAGCCGCGCTCGCGCTGATCCTCACGCTCCCGGCCCTGAAGGGCAACAAGGACGGCGTCACGGTCGCCTTCACCGCCGTCGTGTCGATCGGCGTGATCGGGCTGTACATCGCCTACGCGATCCCGATCTTCCTGCGCTGGCGGATGGGCGACGCGTTCGAGACGGGCCCGTGGAACCTGGGCAAGATGTACAAGTGGATGAACCTGATCGCGGTGGGCGAGGTCATCATCGTGGTGATCGTCTACTTCAACCTCCCGTTCGCCTCATCCGGCGTGCCCTTCAAGAAGGGCTTCGAGTGGTCGCTGTTCAACTACACCCCCGTCGTGACGGGCGGCGTGTTC
>JAWVGD010000655.1:0-4014 GCA_033855515.1 Baekduia sp. | reverse complement strand
TACTGGATCCAGGCGACGCAGGCGCGCTGGACGATCGTGCCGAGCAAGCGCGACGACTGGCACGGCGTCGCCGTTCCCGGGGCGTCGACCTTCACCGCCACCGTCTACCAGCAGATGACCGACGGCTTCGCGGCCGCGCTCGGGCCGGCGGCGATGCCCGGCCCGACGCTGCACGCCGAGGTCGGCGACACGCTCGTCGTCCACGTCCGCAACGGGCTGACCGGCGACCGCAAGCAGGCGATCACGATGCACCCGCACGGGGTCAAGTACAACCCGGAGTACGACGGGGTCTACATCGGCGACTACACCCGCGCCGGTGGCTTCATCGCCCCGGGCGAGGAGTTCACCTACACCTGGGAATGCGTGCCCGAGAGCGTGGGGGCGTGGCCGTACCACGACCACGGTCCCAACCACACGCTCAACACCTTCCGCGGGATGTACGGCAGCCTCGTGATCCGGCCGCGGGGGGAGGACGTCCCCGCCGTCGAGAGGTCGCTGTTCCTGCACCAGCTGCAACCCCCCGTCACCGGGCTCAAGCGCTCGTATCAGTGCATCAACGGGCGCGCCTTCGCCGGGAACACGCCCATCCTGCGCGCGAAGGTCGGCCAGGAGGTCGCCCTGCACGTGTTCGGGATGGACAACAACTTCCACGATTTCCACATCCACGGTCACCGATGGCAGGACGCATCGGGGGCCTTCGTCGACACGCCCACCGTCGGGCCCAACGAGACCACGACGGTCCGCTTCGTCGAAGACAACCCGGGCCGCTGGCTCTACCACTGCCACGTCTTCTCGCATCAGGACGCGGGGATGGCTGGCTGGTACCTCGTCGAGCAGTAGGAGGAGTTCACGTGTCGTATCGCAGGCTCACCATCGTCCCCGCCGCCGCCCTCGTGGCCGCGCTGGCCTTCGTCCCGGCGGCGTCCGCCGTCGACTACCCGCCCCCGTCGAAACCCGGCAGCGGCGGCAACGCCAAGCCCAAGGGCCCGTTCAAGACGCTGAAGGTGTGCAAGGGCAGCAAGACGTGCTTCCCGACCATCCAGGCGGCCGTCAACAAGGCCAAGCCCGGTGACACGGTGAAGGTCGCCCACGGCACCTACCACGAGGCCGTCGCGCTCAAGGGCGTCTCCAAGCGCTTCGTCAAGCTCATCGGCGATCCGAAGGACCCGAGCAAGGTCATCCTCGAGGGCAAGGGCGTCAAGGGCGCCAACGGCGTGCAGATCAACGGCGCCAACGAGGTCACCGTCAACGGCTTCCAGGCCCAGCACTACAAGGCCAACGGGTTCTTCGCGGTCAACGTCAACGGCTACACCTTCACCAACCTGAAGGCCTTCCTGGTCGGCGTGTACGGCGTCTACGCGTTCAACGCGGTCGGCGGCCAGATCACCGACTCCGAGGCCGCCTGGAACAGCGACTCCGGCTTCTACATCGGCCAGACCCCGCCGCAGGCCAAGCCCGTCCGCTCGATCGTGCGCAACATCAAGTCCTACGGGAACGTGCTCGGCTGGTCGGGCACGAACATGCGCTACGTGACGATCACCAAGTCGAAGTTCTACAACAACGGCACCGGCGTCGTCCCGAACACGCTGACGTCGGAGAAGTACGCGCCGGAAGAGGACAACGTCATCACCGACAACGACATCTTCTGGAACAACTTCAACTACTACGCCGCCGCACCGTTCAAGGTCCGGCCCCCGGCCGGTGATTCCACGGCCTATCCGGTCGGCGTCGGCGCGCTCCTGTTCGGCGGCCGCCGCAACCGGATCGAGAACAACCGGATCTACGGCAACTGGCTGATCGGCGCCGGCATGATCCAGCAGTTCCTGATCACGCAGAAGCTGCCGGCGGCGGCCGACCTCGTCGGCAACTCGATCGCCAACAACCAGTTCGGGCTCAACGGGACCGACCTCAACGGCCGCGACCTCGGCTACGACGGGAACGGCTCCGACAACTGCATCAGCGGCAACACGGGCGTCGCGGTCACCGTGCCGGCGGATGCGTCGACGATGACGGCGTGCCCGTTCAGCGGCGCGAACGCGTTCTCGGGCGACGTCCAGAAGCAGCTCGTCGACTGGGCGCTGGACGGCACGCACGAGGCGTTCCTGGTCAAGCACGACCACGCGCCGCAGGCGGGCGTCACGCCGCTGGAGCACTACACCGGCGGGGTCCAGTGACGGGTCGCACGACCCTCTTGGCGATGACGGGCGCCGCGGCTCTGGCCGCGGCGCCCGCGCTCGCCGTCGCCGCCACGAGTACGGGCAAGACGCGGTCGGTGTCGGTCAACGACAACTACTACGGGCCGTCGAAGCTCACGGTGCACGTCGGCGACACGGTCAAGTGGACCTGGAGCGACGGGGCCACCGACGAGCACGACGTCGCGCTGAAGTCCGGCCCCAAGGGCGTCAAGAAGTTCCAGTCCGACACGCTCGTCGCCGGCGACACCTACAAGCAGAAGCTGCTGAAGGCCGGCACCTACAAGATCATCTGCACCTTCCACGAGGAAGAGATGAGCATGACCGTCACGGTCAAGAAGAAGCCGTAGGATCGGCGCGAATGGCGGGGGCCGAGCTGCGCTGCTTCGGGGGTGAGGACCCCCTCTATCGCGCCTACCACGACGAGGAGTGGGGTCGCCCCGTCCGCGACGAGCGGGGGCTGTTCGAGCGGATGTCGCTCGAGGCGTTCCAGTCCGGCCTCGCCTGGATCACGATCCTGCGCAAGCGCGACAACTTCCGGGCGGCGTTCGCGAACTTCGACCCCGAGCTGGTCGCGGCCTTCGACGAGGACGACGTCGCGCGGCTCATGGCCGACGCCGGGATCGTGCGCAACCGCCTCAAGGTCGGGGCCACGATCGACAACGCCCGCGCCGTCCTCGGGCTGCGCGACGCCGGCACGTCGTTGCCGGAGCTCGTCTGGGCTCACCGGCCCGACCCCGGGCGTCCGGCGCCGGCGAGCTGGGGCGACGTGCCGGCGCTGACGCCGGAGTCCACGGCGCTGGCCAAGGCGCTCAAGCGCGAGGGCTTCCGATTCGTCGGCCCGACGACCGCCTACGCCGCGATGCAGGCCTGCGGGCTGGTCAACGACCACCTCGCCGGATGCGTCGCGCGGAAGGCCACCGCGGTGTCGCAGCGCGTGGTCTGACCGCCGTCGCGGTGCACGCGGACGACCCGCTGTTGGATCGTGCCTCCGGTGTCGATACGGTGGAGGAGAACCATGTTGTGCACCCCTGAACTGATGTACGCGCCGTCCGGGCCGCCGCCCGGAAGCGATCCGCGCCATGGCGCGCGGATCGACGGACCGTCGAACGCGCCTCAGCGCCTGCCTTAGGGGACTCGCATCTTGTCCCCCGTGCAGGTCGCGGGGGCCCCACGGCGGGGCAAGACCCCGCAGTGGACTCCCGAGTCCGTCATCACCGAGATCCAGCACTTCGTACAGGCCCACGGCGAGGTCCCGCGTCTCGCGGACCTCAACCCCGGCCAGGCGAAGATCACCGGCCAGGTCTGGCGCATCGAGCGCTACCGCGCCGGCTGCCCCGTCTGCGGATCCGCCTACCCCTCCGCCAACGCCGCCCGGCGCTGCTTCGACGGGTCGCTGGAGCGCGCGATCCGCGCCGCCGGCTTCGAGCCCGCCAAGCGCGGCCCGCGGCGCCGCGCCGAGGTCGACCTCTCCGAGCGCGCGACCCAGCGCCTCGAGCACGACGCCCGCGTCGCGGTCGACGCCGCGCTGGCCCGTGCCGCCGAGGCCGAGACCCGCGCCGAGCGCCTGGCGACGCAGCTCGAGCGCGCCCGGCTCCGGGCCGAGTCCGTCCCGAAGGTCAAGACGAAGATCGTCCGCGAGCGCGTGGCCGACGCGGGTGCGCTGGCGCGCGTCCAGCGTGGTCGGGAGGCCGCCGAAGCGCGTGCCGCCGCCCTGAAGGCCGAGCTGGCCGAGGCCCGGATGGACGCCGCCGAGGCGCGGCGGACGGCCGCGAAGCTCGCGTCGCGCCTGGAGCGCGCCGAGGCGACCATCTCCGACGCC
>JAWVGD010000654.1:0-5505 GCA_033855515.1 Baekduia sp. | reverse complement strand
TGGTGTTCATCATCGGCTCGGTGTGCGACACCCTCGACGGCCGCTACTCGCGGATGTCGGGCAAGGGCTCGCCGTTCGGCGCGTTCCTGGACTCCACGCTGGACCGGATCGAGGAGGGCGTCGTCCTCACCGCCGTCGCCGCGTACTTCGCCTCGCGGGACATGCAGTTCGCCGTCGCGGCCTGCGTCGTGGCGGTCCTGGCCTCGCTCATGGTCTCCTACACGCGGGCCCGCGCCGAGGCGCTCGGCGTCGAGTGCAAGGTCGGGATCGCCACCCGCGCGGTGCGCGTCGTGATCCTCGGCATCGGGTTGCTGTTCGCCAAGGGCGCGTCTCTGGCAGACTTCGAGCTGCTTGCCCCCGCGGTGTACGTCCTCGCGGGGCTGAGCACCATCACCGTCCTGCAGCGGATCTTCCACGTGCGCAAGGCTCTGACCGAGCCCGCGCCCACGGCGTAGCGACCGTGGCGCCGCGCACCGTTTCCCTGTAACCGCAGGGGACCTGCGGGGTGGATATCTCGGACTTCGAGAAAGGCAACTCCACCTTGAGCACCATCGGCACCAACGGCGTCACCGCGCCGAGCAAGACCGCTTCGGCTCCGGCGACCAACGGCTCCGCGCGCTACCAGCGCGACAAGGTCCGCGTCGCGATCATCGGCGTCGGCAACTGCGCCAACTCCCTCGTGCAGGGCGTCCACCACTACGCCGACGACGACAAGAACGAGACCATCCCCGGTCTCATGCACAACGATCTCGGCGGCTACCACCCGCGCGACATCGAGTTCACGTGCGCCTTCGACATCAACAAGACGAAGGTCGGCAAGGACCTCGCGCAGGCCATCTGGGCCGCGCCGAACGACACGATCAAGTTCACCAACAAGGTCCCCAAGAAGCTCGACGTCCCGGTCTACCGGGGCATGACGCACGACGGCCTCGGCAAGTACCTGTCGCAGAAGATCACCAAGGCGCCGGGCGAGACCGCCGACATCGTCAAGATCCTCAAGGAGACGCGCACCGACGTGGTCGTCTCCTACCTGCCGGTCGGCTCCGAGCAGGCGACGAAGTGGTACGTCGAGCAGATCCTCGAGGCCGGCTGCGGCTTCGTGAACTGCATCCCCGTGTTCATCGCCCGCGAGGACTACTGGGACAAGCGCTTCAAGAAGGCCGGGCTGCCGGTCATCGGCGACGACATCAAGTCGCAGGTCGGCGCTACGATCACGCACCGCGTGCTGGCCCGCCTGTTCCACGAGCGCGGCGTGAAGCTCAAGCGCACGTCGCAGCTGAACGTCGGCGGCAACATGGACGTCTTCAACATGCTCGAGCGCGAGCGGCTCGAGTCCAAGAAGATCTCCAAGACCAACGCCGTGACCTCGGTCGCCGGCCTGGACATCCCCGCCGACGACGTCCACGTCGGTCCCTCGGACTACGTGCCGTGGCTCACCGACCGCAAGTGGGCGCACATCCGCCTCGAGGGCGAGGCCTTCGGCGGCGTGCCGCTGACCGCCGAGCTGAAGCTCGAGGTCTGGGACTCGCCGAACTCGGCCGGCATCGTCATCGACGCCGTCCGCCTGGCGAAGCTGGCGCTCAACAACGGCGTCGGCGGTCAGCTGGACGGCCCGAGCTCGTACCTCATGAAGTCGCCGCACACCCAGCGTCCCGACGACGAGGCGCGCGACGCGACCGAGAAGTTCATCACCAAGTACCACTCGGCCAAGGCCCTGACCTCGCCCAAGGGCGCGGCCAAGCCGGCCCGCGCCCGCGCCGCCAAGGCGTAGGGAGGCCCAACGCTTGCGGGTTTCCGCCCTCTGGGCGGACACCCGCAAGCGAAGCACGCGCCCTGCGCAAGTCTTCGCCGGCGGCCCGCTCCCCGAGCGGGCCGTCGCCGTTTCGGTGGCCTATGCTGACGGGCGTGGACCCCCTGGCGATCGCCCAGGTCTCCCCGTATCCCTGGGAGGACCGGCACGAGGTCAACACGTACGTCGCGCGGCTGAGCGAGCAGCTCGCCCAGCGCGGCCACCGTGTCGTCATCGCGGCGCCGTCGCGCGACGAGGACGCCGTCCGGCTCTCGCGCAAGGCGATCCGCGCCGGCGACGTGCTCGGCGCCCCCGGCGAGGTTCGGGTCCTGGCCGTCGGCGAGGTGCTGCCCAGCGTCGCCGCACAGGCCGGGGCGACGCGGACGGGCCGCGGGCGCCCCGCGGTCCCGATCGACGTCGCCCGCACCGTCGAGGAGCTCCTGCTCGGCACGGCGCTGGACATCTGCCACGTCCACGAGCCGTTCGCGCCGTCGGTGTCCTCGGTCGCGCTGCGCCACTCGCGGGCGCTGAACGTCGGGACCTTCCATGCGCCGGCCGAGCGCCTGGTCGCCACCCAGGTCGCGCGCAAGCTCGTCACGCTCGTCTTCGGCCGCCTGGACGCCCGCCACGCGACGTTCGGCGCCACGCGCGACCTGATGACGCGGTTCTTCCCGGCGTCCTACGAGCTGGCCGCCCCGGGCGCCGACGCGTCCGAGCGCACGGCCCGCGAGCCGGGCGCGCCGGTGCGCCTGGCCTTCGTCGACGTGGAGGAGCGCCAGGCGCTCCGGCTGTTCCTGCGCGCGCTGCGGCGCCTCGACCTGGACCTGCCGTGGGAGGCGACGGTCGTCAGCGCCCAGGGGCCGTCGTCCTCGACGCCGCTGCGGGCCGAGCTGCGCGAGCGCGTTCAGTTCCAGACCGACGGGGAGGACGCCGCGCTGGCCGCCGCCGACATCGTGGTCACCGCCTCGCTGGGCTCGCTGCCGGCCCCCGCGCTCGTCCAGCGCGCCACCGCCGCGGGCGCCGTCCCGGTCGTCGCCCGCCTGCCGGTCTACGAGGACCTCGTCGAGGGCCACGGGCTGCTGTTCGAGGCCGGCGACGTCGACGTGCTCGCCGCCCAGCTGCGGCGCCTGATCGTCGACGGCGACCTGCGCACGCGGCTGCAGGCCGCCGCGCCGGCACCCCGGCCGTGGTCGGCGCTGGCCGACGAGGTCGAGGCCTCCTACGCCACGATCGTCGCGCGCCGCCACGACCCCACCGGCGATCCCGAGCTGTGGGAGCGCCTGCGCACCCGCAAGCTCATCGACGTCGATCTGCACATGCACACCGACCACAGCGGCGACTGCGCCACGCCGGTCGAGCATCTGCTGGCCACCGCGCGGGAGCAGGGCTTCGGCGCGATCGCGGTGACCGACCACAACGAGGTCTCCGGCGCGCTGGAGGCCGTCGAGAAGGCCGACGCGTTCGGGATCAAGGTCATCGTCGCCGAAGAGGTCATGACCGCCTCGCAGGGCGAGGTGATCGGCCTCTTCCTCACCGAGAAGATCCCGCGCGGCCTGACGCTCGAGGAGACCGTCGCCGAGATCAAGCGCCAGGGCGGCCTGGTGTACGTCCCGCACCCGTTCGACCGCATGCACTCGGTGCCCGACTACGAGCACCTGCTGAAGATCGTCGACGACGTCGACGCGATCGAGATCTACAACCCGCGCGTGGCGATCGGCTCCTTCAACGAGGAGGCGGAGCGGTTCGCCGCCAAGTACCAGATCGTCCGCGGGGCCGGCTCGGATTCGCACGTGGCCGCCGGGCTCGGGTCGGTCCGGATCCGGATGCACGACTTCGACGGCCCGCAGGAGTTCCTGGAGTCGCTGCGCCATGCGGAGATCTCGACGAAATCTGGCACCCTGCTCTACGTGCAGGCCCTGAAGTTCCTGGAGACCCGGGCCACGCCGCGGGCCGCGCGGCGGGCGCGACGCGATCGTCGCGTCAAGCGAGCGACGCGCAAGGGCTGATGCAGTCGCAGGGGCCACGTCCGGGACCGTCGAACCTCGGATCGTCCATGCCAGCGACTGACGATGAGATCCGTGAGAAGTACCTCGAGCGAGCCATCCGTGAGCTCAACAGCCTGACGCGGGACCTGCAGGGATGTGACACCTGCCCGCGCGGCGGCATCATGCCCGTGCTCGGGTCCGGTCACCCGCAGGCCGACGTCTTCCTGCTCAAGCACGCGCCGATGCCGTCCGAGGTCGAGGAGGGCGTGGCCTTCTACGGCCGGTCGGGCACGGCGCTGATGAAGGCGCTCAAGCGCCTCCAGGTGGATCCGCTGGCGGTCTACGGCACGCTCTGCGTGAAGTGCCCGGTAGGCGATCCGTCCCTGGCCGACCCGGCGTGCATCGCGCGGGTGATCGAGGAGCTGGCGATCGTCCAGCCCAAGATCGTCGTCGTCATGGGCGAGGACGCGCTGGCCGCGCTCAACGACCTCGACGTCCCGCTCGCCAAGCCGCTGGCCTACCTGCCGGGCGCCCGTCAGCAGCTCACGCCGTCGATCGACGCGATCGTGACGCCGAACATCGACGACGCGCTGGACGAGGAGGACGCCAAGCGCGCCTTCTGGTCGGCCTTCCGGGTGCTGGGCGAGTGGTACGCGGATCTGCCGCCGTACTAGCCCTCCTGGCTGCGGCGCAGGCCTACGTCCTCGTCGCGCCGGATCTCCCGGTCATCACCCCGGTCGACACGTCGATCCTGGTGGCGTGCATCGTGGGCGCGGCGGCGATCTTCGCCTGCATCGCGTGCGTCGCGCCGGTCAGCGACGCGCCGCCGCTGCTGGCGCTGATCGCCGCGGGCGCGTTCCTGCTCGTCGCGGGCTTCAACGTCGCCGGGCTCGGGGCGGCGGCGACGCCGATCGAGGCGATCGCCTACGCCGCGGCGGGTGGGCTCTTCGCGGTGGCGCTGCTGGCGCCGTCGCTGGCGCTCGCGCTGCCCGTCTTCGTGGCCGTCGTCGACGTGCTCAGCACCTACGCCGGCGGCCCGAGCGAGCTGCTGGCCAACGCCGGGCAGACGCAGCCCGGCGATCCCCTGTCGCTCGAGATGCCCGACTGGGGCACCGGGCTGCCGGCCGGGCGCCTCGGGATCTCCGACGCGGTCTTCGCCGGCGTGTTCCTCGTCTACGCGCGCCGCTTCGGCCTGCGCCCGCGGGCGACCGCGGTGGGGCTGTGGGTCGCGACGGTCATCGCGATCGTCCTGAAGGTCGCGCTCGACCAGGCGGTCCCCGTCCTCCCGCTGCTGGCGGCCGCGTTCTTCCTGGTCAACGCCGACCGCCTGCCGGCGCTCGTGCGCCTGGCGGGGCAGGACAGCGCGAAGGCCTAGGGGGAACACTGGCCCAGAGGGCCAGGTTCCCTTGCGGGTGTTCGCCCAGGGGGCGAAACCCGCGGCGAGGTAGAGACCCACGCTCCTCGTGGAAACGCTCGCCCAGAGGGCCAGTTCCCTGCGGGTGTTCGCCCCTGGGGGCAAAACCCGCGGCGGGTTACGAACCCACGCTCCCAGGCTAGCCGTCAGGGGCGATCGGCTGCCCGAACTGGAGGCGGTTGCCGTCGGGGTCGGCGATCGTCGACGTCCGGGCAGCGCCCGGCATCGTCTCGATCGCGCTGGGCGCCAGACCCCGGCGCTGCAGGCCGGCGACCACGTCGTCGAGGTCCTCGACGAGCACCGTGTGCATCGACGAG
>JAWVGD010000653.1:0-9060 GCA_033855515.1 Baekduia sp. | reverse complement strand
TTGGGTGTCAACGCCAAGTCTAGAGCGCAATCTTGCTTGCAGTTTGCGGAAGTCTCGAGTTCTTCTTGAGCCTGGGGCGTTTCTGAGGCTCAAGCTCATGTTGAGGGTTGTTAGGGCGTGGTCCCTGCCACAGGGCCCGTCGCGGGTGCGGCGGGCGTCGTCGCAGCGCCGTTGGCGGCCGAGTTGACGGCCATCGGATCGCGCTGCGTGGCAGGGTCCTCCAGGCCCCCGGCGGCAGGCCGCTCGGGGTACCGGAGATCGAGGTAGGTGGCGCCCGCGGAACTCGGATCGGCGAGGACCGCGGTGGCCGCGGCCCACTTCGCCGCGAGCCGGTCGGCGCCACCGAAGCGCAGATCGGGGCCGTTGAGCAGGCTGAGCGTGAGCCCGCCCTCGCGCGTCATCCCGGCGTGCTGCACCCGGTCGCGCAGCGCGGGCGGCGCAGCGGCGAGCACGGCGATCGCCTTCTGGGCGGCCGGGTCGGTCACCCGCACGCCGCCGGGGGCGACGCTCATCGGGATGACCGCCAGCCGGCGCTCGTCGGCGCCGCGGAGCAGCGTGCCGTCGCCGGCGACGGGGATCTTGGTCCCGTCGACGAGCACCGCGGCGACGGGGGTGTTCTCCACCACCGTGATCGTCAGCGCGTGCGGGAAGTGGGAGTGGACCTGGAGGTCCTTGACGACCGGGTAGGGCTCGACGACGGCGCGAAGCTGGTCGGCGCGGACGTGGAGCGTCGTCATGTCGCGCGCGGCGGCCTCGAGCAGGCGCGTCACGCGCGGCGCCTCGGCACCGGTCAGCCCGGTGACCGTCACCTTGTTGACGCCCACGACCGGCGCGTCACGCAGCCACAGCCCTCCCGAGATGAGCAGGGCAAGGGCGGCGAGGACCCAGACAGCCGTCCGCGGCAGGCGCGGGACGCTGCGGACCCGCGGAAGGGCGGCGGCGCGGTGCATCCGGTCCGAGGTTCGCCGCGACGGTGCGGACCCCTGCAACGCCCGTTCGACCACGGCGGTCAGGCGACCAGCGCGTGGCCGAGGCGGTCGACGTCACCGGCGCCGAGGACCAGGACGACGTCGCCCGCGCGCAGCAGCGGCGCCAGGACGCGGCGCGCGTCCTCCAGCGTCGGCAGCCACAGGACCGGCCGGCCGCGGCCCGCGTCGGCGGCCGCCTCGGCGATCAGGCGCCCCGAGACGCCCGGGAAGTCCTCGGCTCGCTCGCGCGCCGGGTAGACGTCGACGACGACCGCGACGTCCGCGGCCGCCAGCGCGGCCCCGAACTCGCGATGCAACTCCTGCGTGCGGCTGAAGAGGTGGGGCTGGAAGACGGCGATCAGGCGCCGCGGCTCGAGCGAGCGGGCGGCGGCGACCGTCGCGGCCACCTCGGTCGGGTGGTGGGCGTAGTCGTCGACGACGAGCGCGCCACCGGGGCTCTCCCCCAGCCGCTCGAAGCGCCGGCCGGCCCCCGAGAACGACTCCAGGGCGGCGACGAGCGAGGCCTCGCCGGCGCCGGTCAGCCGGCACGCCTCCAGCGCCGCGGCGGCGTTGCGCGCGTTGTGCTCGCCGGGGACCGTCAGGTGGACCGCGTGCCCGCGCCAGCCAAAGCGCGAGCCGCCGGGCTCGAGCCTCAGGTCCTCGGGGGCGAACACGACGTCGCCGTCGCGCGCGAGCTCCGGGGCGACCACCCGCTGCGGGGCGCCGGCGCGGAACGCGTCGAAGACCGCGTCGAGCTCGGCCAGCGACGCATACGTCGCGTGGTGGTCGAGCTCGATGTTCAAGACCACGGCGATGTCGACGTCGAGCGCGAGCATCGACTTGTCGGACTCGTCGGCCTCGACGACCAGCCAGTCGCCGTCGCCCCAGTCGGCGTTCTCCCCGGTGGAGCGCAGCGCCCCGCCGATGAGGTATCCCGGACGCATGCCGGCGCCGAGGAGGGCGTGAGCGGCCATCGAGCTCGTCGTCGTCTTGCCGTGGGCGCCGGCGATGGCGATGACGCGCTTGAGCGACGTCAGCTCACGCAGCAGCTCGGCGCGGGGCTGGGCGCGCGGCACGCGCTCGGGGTTGTCGGCCGGGATCGCGGTGGAGACGAAGACGTCGGCGTCACCGGGGACGTTGCCGGGGTCGTGGCCGACGTGGACGGTCACGCCGAGCGCACGCAGCTTCTCCAGCGCGGGCGAGTCGGCGCGGTCAGAGCCGCTGACGGTCGCGCCGAGCTGGACCGCGACGCGTGCCCACCCGCTCATGCCCGCGCCGCCGACGCCGACGAAGTGGACCTTGCGCCCCGCCCATGGCCGCGGCTCAGCCATCGATGGAGCGCAGGATCTCTTGGGCGATGTCGCGCGCCGCGCCGGGGCGCGCCAGCGACGCCGAGGCGGTCGCCATCGCCGCCAGGCGCCCGCGGTCGCCGAGCAGCTCTCCGACCTCGTGGCCGAGGCGCTGGGACGTCAGCTCGGCGTCGGCGATCACGATCGCCGCGCCCGCGTCGACCATCCACCGGGCATTGGCGGTCTGGTGGTCGGCGGCGGCGTGGGGATACGGGACGAGGATCGCCGGCACGCCGTGCGAGGCGACCTCGAAGATCGAGCCGCCCGCGCGGGCGACCGTCAGGTCGGCCGCGGCGAGCGCGTCGCCGAACGGCCTGATGTAGGGCTGCAGGTCGTAGTTGGCCGGCGGCGGGTCGCCAAGGCGCGCGCGCAGCGCCTCGAAGTCGCGCGTGCCGGAGGCGTGGAGCACGCGAAACGGCGCTCCGGCCAGCGCCTCGACCGCGGCGTCGTTGATCGAGCGCGCCCCGAGCGAGCCGCCGAAGACCAGGACGCATGTGTCGTCGGCGGCCAGGCCGAAGCGGGTCCGCGCGGCGTCGCGGTCGGTGACCGGCGGCGGGACCGGGCGGCCGGTGACGCGATAGCGGGACCCCGTGCGACCCTCCAGCGGGAAGGCCAGGCACACGCGGCGGGCCCGTCCCGCGAGCAGCCGGTTGGTCAGGCCGAGGTGGCTGTCGGCCTCGGTGAGCACGAGCGGGATCCGCGCGGCGACCGCCATCGCCCCGACGGGCCCGGCGACGTAGCCGCCGCCGCCCATGACGGCGCCGGGCCGCACGTCGCGCAGGATCGCGCGGGCGGTGCGCAGCGCCGCGCCGGCCTTCAGCACGCCGCGGGCGGCCTTCAGCGGGTTGGTCCGGCTGAGCCCTTCGACGGCGATCGTGCGCAGCTCGTAGCCCGCCTCCGGGACGAGCGTCTTCTCCGCCCGCTCGCCGCCCACGAAGACGACGCGCGCGCCGGCCTCAGCCCGCAGCGCGTCGGCGACTGCCAGCGCCGGCACGACGTGCCCCGCTGTCCCGCCGGCCGCGATCACGATCGTTGGTGCCATCGCGGCGGGACGTTCGCACATCGCCCTGACGGGCCGTCGCGTCGGCGGAGGTCCGGCGCGAGCGCGCGGACGGGCCGGGCACGACGCGCAGCTTCACGTTGCCGCCGCCCGCGACGTTCAGCAGGACGCCCATCCCGAGCAGCAGCACGACGAGGTTCGTCGACCCGTAGGAGATGAACGGGAGCGGCACGCCGGTCAGCGGCGCGAGGCCGAGGACGGTGAAGACGTTCAACATCGCCTGGCTCAGGAACAGCGAGGTGACGCCGGCCGCCAGGAGCTTGGCGTAGGTGCCACGCGCGTTGCGCGCGACGCGCAGCCCGGCGTAGGCGACCAACCCGTACAGGAACAGGACGCCGCAGATCCCGACGACGCCGAGCTCCTCGCCGATGATGGCCAGGATGAAGTCCGTGTGGGCCTCGGGCAGGAACAGGTTCTTCTGCTGCGACTGGCCGAGCCCGCGGCCGAACAGGCCGCCGGAGCCGATCGCGATCTGCCCCTGCACCGACTGGAAGCCCTCGTTGCCCGCGTGCGCCCACGGGTCCAGGAACGTCATGAGTCGGTCGCGGCGATAGCTGGCGCTCATCGCGTACAGCAGCACGAGGAAGCCGCCGACGCCCGTGGCGCTCGCCAGCCAGCGGACCGGCATGCCCGCGGCGACGAGCATCGCGGCCATCGTGAAGCAGATGACCAGCGCGGTGCCGAGGTCGGGCTGCGAGGCGATCAGCAGCACCGCGCTGCCGGCGACCATGCCCAGCGGCGCGAGGGTCTTGGGCCGGCGCAGCACCTGCGGGCGCTCGGCCAGCAACTTGGCCGCGTAGAGCACGAGCGCGAGCTTCATGACCTCCGACGGCTGGAAGACCACCGGGCCGGCGCCGAGCCAGCGGCGCGCGCCGTTGACCGAGACCCCGAGGCCCGGGACCTTCACCGCGACCAGCGCGACGAACGAGGCGGCGAGCAGCGGCCCGGTCACGCGGGGCACGATCTCGAGCCCCCGGCGGGCCACGATCTGCATGAGCACGAAGCCCACGGCACCGTAGCCCACGTACTTGATCATGAACGACGTACCGTCACCCTGGCCGGAGAGCAGGGTGCGGGCGGACGAGGCGCTGAACACCATCACCGCCCCTGCTGCCAGGAGGCAGAGGGTGGCGGTGATCAAGATGTTGTGCTCGATCGAGTGGGGATGGCGGCGGCGAGCCATCAGGCCCTACATTCGAGCCAGCGAGCGGAAAGCCTCCCCACGAGCTTCGAAGTTGTCGTACTGGTCGTAGGAGGCGCACGCCGGAGCGAGCAGCACGACCTCGCCGGAGCGCGCCGCGGCGCGCGCGGCGGCGACCGCGTGCTCCAGGTCGCCGCAGCGGTGCAGGGGCGCGGTGCCCTCCAGCGCGGAGGCCAGCGGGCCGGCCTCCTCCCCGATGAGGTAGACCGCGGCGGCGTGCGCGGCGACGGCGTCGCGCAGCGGCGCGTAGTCCTCCTCCTTGCCCCGGCCGCCCATGATCGCGTGCACGGGATCCTCGAACGACGCCAGCGCGACGAGCGCCGCGGCCACGTTGGTGGCCTTGGAGTCGTTGACGTAGGTGATGCCGTCACGGATCGCGACCTCCTCCAGGCGGTGCGGCACGCCGGCGAAGGTCTTCAGGCCGGCGCGGACCGCATCGGGATCCAGGCCGCGGGCCAGCGCGACAGCCGCCGCGGCCATCGCGTTGCGGACGTTGTGGGGCCCGCGGAGGGCCAGCTCGTCGGTGCGCAGCAGCGGCACGTCACCCCACCACAGCGTCCCGGCGCGCAGCGACAGCTCAGCCGCGGGCGAGTCGCCGAAGCAGACGCGGCGGGCACAGCCGCCGAGGTCCTCCACACCCAGGCCCTCGGGTGCGACGGCGACGTCCTCGTTGGCCTGGCGGGCGAAGACCTGCAGCTTGGCGGCGTGGTAGGCGGCCAGGGTGCCGTGGCGATCGAGGTGGTCGCTGTCGAGGTTCAGGAGGACCGCGGCGTCCGGCGCGAAGGCGACCGTGTCCTCGAGCTGGAAAGACGACGCCTCGCAGACCACGACGGCCGCCGGGGCGAGCGGGGGCTGCGCGAGCGCCAGTGACGCGTACGGCGTACCGACGTTGCCGACGACCGCGACCGGCACGCCGGCCTCGCGGTGCAGGTGGCCGAGCAGCTCGACGGTGGTCGTCTTGCCGTTGGTGCCGGTGACCGCGATGACCGGGTTGGGCACGCAGCGCCAGCCCAGCTCGAGCTCGCCGAGCACCGCGATGTCCCGCTCGCGGGCCGCGGCGACCACCGGGGCGCCGGCGGGCACCCCGGGCGACTTGACGACCGCCCGCACGCGCTCCAGCAGCGCGACACCGTCGGTCGGTGCGTGGACCTCGACGCCGTCTGGCAGGTCGGCGCGCAGACGATCGGCGGGTGCGGCGTCGACGGCGATCACGGCTTCGCCGCGGGCGTGCAGAAGCGCCGCGGCGGCCTGCCCGGAGCGGGCGAGACCGACGACGAGATACGGACCGGGCGGCAACGGCGGGCGGGGCGACATCGGCGCAGGACGGTAGTCCTTCGCGCGATTGGGAAGGGCCTTGGGCGTGGCCCGTCTTCGCCGGACGCTCGCCATCGCGCTCATCGCGGCCGCCGCCTTCGCGGGCTCGGTCGGCGCGCTCGCCCTCGTCCAGGGCGAGCGCGTGCTGTCGGTGGGCACGATCGAGGTGGGCGTCTCCCCCTTCCATCCCGGATCGCTGGACCTCTACGTGCCCCTCGTCGACTGGGGCGCGCGCTTCGGCGGCGTCCGCCTGCCCGCGCGGCTGAACGTCGAGGTGCGGGCGGTCGACCGCGACGTCGTGCAGCGCGTCGCCCGCGGCAGCGAGGTGGACGTGCAGCAGGTGCGGGCCGAGGCGCGCGACGCGATCGCCTCCTACCTGCGCTTCCTGCTGGCCGTGGCGCTCGCGGCCGGCTGCGTCCTGGGCGGCCTCGTCGCGCTGGCCGTCCGGGGCCACTCCGGCCCGCGGGTCCGCACCGGGCTGGCGGTCGCCGTGGCCACCGCCGCGGGCGTGGTCGCCGCCACCGCGGTGCTGCTGCCGCCCCGCGGCCGGATCGCCGACCCCACCTACTACGCCCACGGCCCCGACCTGCCGCGCGCGCTCGACGCGCTGCAGTCGCTGCGGCGCTCGGGCGCGGCGCTGGACCAGGAGCTCAACGGCCAGCTCGTCGGGCTGGCGCGGCTGGTCGTCGCGCCCGGCGAGCACCCCGAGCTCAACGGGCGCCCGCGGCTCGTGCTGGCCAGCGACCTCCACAACAACGTCCTGGCCCTGCCCACGCTCGAGCGCGCGGCACGCGGCCTGCCGCTCGTGTTCGCCGGGGACCTGACCGACAAGGGCACGCCGCTGGAGGCGGGGCTCGTGCGGCGCATCGCGCACATGGGCCGCCCGACGGTCGTGGTCGGCGGCAACCACGACTCCGACACGTTGTTGAAGGACCTGGCCGGTGAGGGCGCCATCGTGCTGACGCAGTTCGGGCGCCTGCGGCCCGACGGTTCGCACGGGCCGGTCGTCGTCCGGGTCGGCGGCCTGCGGATGGCCGGCTACGACGACCCGTTCCTGCGCCGCGCCGGCCAGCAGTACGCCGACCGCTTCCACGCCGGGCTGACGATCGCCGCCCAGGAGGACTTCCGGCGCTGGGTCGCGCGGATCCAGGACCAGGTCGACGTGATCGTCGTCCACGAGCCGCAGGTCGCCGCGAGCGTCCTGGCGCAGCTGCGCCGCGACCCGCCATCGCACCCGATCGCGGTGCTCGACGCCCATACGCATCGCCCGTACCTGGAGGCCGACCCGCACCTGCTGGAGCTCAACGCGGGCACGCTCGGCGCGGGCGGCACCGGCAACCTCACCGACGAGCGCACCGGCCTCGGCCTGGCGGTGCTGACCTACCGGCTGACGCCCACGACGCTGCCGCTCGCCGTCGACCAGGTGACGATCGACCCGGGGACGGGCTCGGCCACGGCCCGCCGCACCCGCGTCGACCGCCAGCTGCGGGCGACGACCGTGCCTGCGCCTTAGAAGGGCTTTCTAGGCGATCGTCTGTTGGTAGATCGTGAAGCCCGACGCGGCGCACACCGCGGCGATGATCCAGAACCGCAGGATGATCTTCGTCTCCGACCAGCCGAGGATCTCGAAGTGATGGTGGATGGGCGCCATCAGGAACACCCGCTTGCGGAACGTCTGGAAGCTGAAGACCTGGATCAGCACGCTGAGCGCCTCGACCACGAAGATCCCGCCGAGCAGGACGAGGATCTCCTCGGTCTTGGTCATCACCGCCAGGCCCGCGATCGCGCCGCCCAACCCGAGCGACCCGGTGTCCCCCATGAAGATCGTCGCGGGGAAGGCGTTGAACCACAAGAACCCCACGCACGCCCCGACCAGGCAGCCGGTCAGCAGCGCCAGATCGTTCTGACCGGAGGTGATGAACGTGATCGCGATGTAGGCCAGCAGGACGATCGCCGCGCAACCGGCCGCCAGGCCGTCGAGCCCGTCGGTCAGGTTCACCGCGTTGGTCGTCCCCGCGACCACCAGGTAGATGAACAACGGGTAGAACACTCCGAGGTCGACGGTCGCGTCGATCGTGCGCAGGCGCAGCGTCGCGGGCAGGTCGGCCTTCTGGGTGGCGATGTACCAGAGCAGCAGCGAGATCGCGACCTGACCGCCGAGCTTCATCTTGCCGCTGAGCCCCAGCGAGCGCCGGCGGATGATCTTCGTGAAGTCGTCGGCGAAGCCCAGCGCCGCCGAGAGCATCGCGACGAGGTAGACGCCGACCGCCCGCCAGTCGTAGGACGACAGCAACAGGAACGGGACCGAGACGGCAGTGAAGATGATGATCCCGCCCATCGTGGGCGTGCCGGCCTTCTCGTGATGGCCCTCCGGCCCCTCCTCACGGATGTTCTGGCCGAACTCGCGGCGCCGGAGGTAGGAGATGAACGAGGGGCTGAGGAAGATGCAGATCAGGAGGGACGCCATCCCGGCGATCAGGACCTCACCCATCAGGCGGTGAGCCCCTGCGCGACGACCTCGAGGCCGACGCCCCGGGAGGCCTTCACCAGCACCGTGTCGCCCGCCGTCATCAGCGACGGCAGCACGGCCGCGGCCTCCGCCGCGGTGTCGACCGCGTGCGTCGTGCCGCCGAACGCCGGGCCCATCGCGGCCGCCAGCGGCCCGACGGTGACCAGCAGGTCGACCCCGGCGGCGCGGGCGTGGGCGCCGATCTCCTCGTGGAAGCGGCGCTCCTCGGGCCCGAGCTCGCGCATGTCGCCGAGCACGGCGATGCGGCGTCCCGAAGCGGACGCGGCAAGGTCGTCGAGGGCGGCGCGCATCGACATCGGGTTGGCGTTGTAGCAGTCGTTGACGACGACGCTGCCGTCGGGGAACGTGATCCGGTCGCCGCGCAACTCGCTCAGCGCGACCTCCAGCGGGCCGGTGGGCTCGACCCCGACGGCGCGGGCGGCGGCCAGCGCAGCCAAGGCGTTGAAGCGCATGTGGGCGCTGAGACGGCCCCCCACCCGGAGCTCCAGCGCCTCGGGCAGCGCGTCGACGTCCCCCCCGGGACCGAAGGTCACCGTGCTGACATCTTCGCGGAGACCGAGGTGGGGCTCCAGCAACGGCTCGCCCGCCGGGACGACGGCGGTGCCGCCGGGCGCGAGCCCTTCGAGCAACTCGGCCTT
>JAWVGD010000652.1:0-2755 GCA_033855515.1 Baekduia sp. | reverse complement strand
AGCAGGTCGACGCGCTGGATGCCGCCCTCGTTGCCGAAGCGGTCGTCACCGGCCGGGAAGTTCGCCGCCGGCTTGTTGTTCCAGTTGACGATGTAGCCCGAGGACGGGTTGATCACCTGCGGGTGCTTGGAGGCGGCGAGCTCGCCCTTCCACTCGTACTTGCCCGACCCGTCGACCGGCAGGTCGCCGTTGACGCCCTTGGCCCGGACGGGGATGGCGCCCGAGGTGTAGAACGCCGACTCGGTCGCGCTGCCGTAGAACGAGTTGAACGTCTGCGGCGTCTTCTTGGCCGCGTTGACGAAGTCCTTCGCGCTGTGCACGCGGCCGAACGTCATCTGCTGGTTGAACAGCAGGTCCACCGCGTCGCGGCCGTAGCTGGACCGCTTGGTCGACAGGGCGATCTGCTTGCCCGTCTTGTCGTCCTTGGCGTAGCCGACGACCGGTCCGTGGACCGTGCGGTAGAACACGGCCTTGGTGGTCTTGCCGTTCTTCTCGATCGTGCCGGCGTCGACCTTCTCCATCGTCAGGCACTTGCCCTTGTAGGAGTACTTGATCTTCGACCCGCCGCAGAGCTTCTCGGCGTAGGTGTCGATGATGTCGGCGCCCGCCGAGGTCAGCGACCACGCGTAGTCGGCGCCACGGCCGATCAGCATGTACCCCGGGAACGGGGCCGAGGTCGCGCCACGCACGTTGATGCTCGGGCTCTTGATCTGCATCTCCAGCGTCAGGCCGGGGTAGTTGAACCCGATCTGCGGGCCGCCGACGAACAGCGGCTTGCCGGTGGCCGAGTGCTGGCCCGAGACGACCATGATGTTGCTGGCGAGCTGGCGCTGGCCCGTCGACGCGGCGGTGGCGCTGGCGGCCTTGGCGCCGGGGAGCTTGACGAACGAGTTCGTGAACGACCCCTTCTTCAGGTTCACCACGCCGGCCGGGTTGCTGACGCTCACCGACGTCTGGTTGGGGTAGCTCTTGCTCGTGGTGACCGTCGCCTCCGGGTCGTTGCGGGCCCGCAGGTCCTCGAACGCCGCGTTGCCGGTCTTCGTGCCGAGCTTGGCGCGCAGGCTCGCGAGGAAGTTTGCGTTGGCGATCTCCTGGCCGCCGCCCTGACCCAGGAACTGCGACTTGATGGCGTTGGCCGCGTAGAGGTCGGTGCGGGTGAACTTCGGCGCCGTCGGCTGCGATTCCGCCATGCGGGTGTTGATGCCCGCGAGGTAGGTGTCCATGTCGTTGAGCAGCTGGCGGCCCTGCGTGCCCTGCGCCTCGATGCTCTTGTTCTGCTGCGCGGTGGCCTGGGCGATGACCTTGGCCGACGGCTTGTAGCTGTACAACCCGAGGACGAGGTTGATCGCCGGCACTCCGGGCAGGTCGATCAGGCCGGCGACGCCGTTGTAGCGGGCCTGGTTGAGCAGCAGCGCCTGGTCGATCGCCACGACATAGCCGGCGCCGAAGATCGCGCCCGCGTCGGTGTCGCTGTAGATGTGGGGGACGCCGTAGGGGTCGCGCTTGATCCGCGCGCTCACGGGGCCGGCGGACGGCGAGGTGCCGCTGACGATCTCCGAGCTGACGAACGACGGGTCGTCCTCGGCCAGCAGCGCGGCGGACTTGTAATAGCCCGTGCCGTCGGCGCTCGGCTTGAGCACGTCGTCGGTGATGTTGCGAAACAGCGGCGTGATGCGGTCATACATCTTGGCCTGGGTGTCGGCGGGCAGGATGCCCGGCGTCGAGGCCCAGGGAACCCCGGGGCTGACCTGGCCGTGGGGGACGATGTTGAGCGTCGTATCAGCCGACGCTGCGGGGACGACAACGGCGAGTGACACTGCCGCGGCCAGGATGGCGCGTGAGAGCACCGGGACCCTTCCTCTCCTGTGGGGTGCGCGGGAGAGACGTCCGCCCGCGCATGGAACGCGCGGGACAGTACTTGACTGTCTGTCAGACGCGAGCCTGTAGGACGCGGCGGCGTAAACGGTATGTGCCCGTACGCCTTGTCGGCGTCAGTGGTCCCAGGCCTGCAGCTGCGGAAGGGGGTCGACCGGGCGGCTCGCCGTCCCGCGGCGCCACCCGCCGACCCAGATCTCGAAGTGCAGGTGCGGGCCGCTGGCGTCCCCGGTGTGGCCGACGCGGCAGAGCTGCTGGCCGGCCGCGACGGCCTGGTTCAACGCCACCGCGAACGTGTCCTTGGCGCAGTGCGCGAAGAAGAACGATCGCCCGTCGGGCACGTCGAGCGTGAGGTAGAAGCCGGCGCCTGAGGCCTGGTAGTCGCGGGCGACGATCGTGCCCGCCAGGGGCGCGAGGACCGGCGTGCCCTCGGCGGCGACGACGTCCTGGCCCTGGTGGATGTGGCCCGTGCGGCCCGCGCCGAAGAGGGCGTCGGCGCCGCCGAAGGTGTGCGGGCCGGCCACGGGGAAGACGCCCTGGGCGGTCACCGGGGGATCGGGAAGCGCGGGGACGGTAGGGGCGGGCGCCGGCGCCGGCGTGGGTGCCGGTGCGGGCGCCGGCGGCGGCTTGGGGGCGCGGACCGTCAGCAGCGCGCGGCCCGACGCTGTCGCGCGCCGGCGCAGGGTCCCGCCCGCCGGCCCGGTGGCGTGCAGCGCCACGACGTAGCGCCCGGCCTTCAGGACGGTGCCCGCGGGCCAGGTGGGATGCAGCAGGCGCCCGGTCCGGACGCGGCCGAGGTCGAGCGCGACGAGCGTGCCGTCGCCGCGCACAGGCCGGAACACGATGCGCGCGGCGACGGTCCTGACGCCGCGCTGGTCGA
>JAWVGD010000651.1:0-4330 GCA_033855515.1 Baekduia sp. | reverse complement strand
ACGAGGTCGTGGGCTGCGACGTCGATCCGCGGGTGGTGGAGGCGGTCAACGCCGGCCGGGCGCCGTTTCCCAACGAGGCCGGGTTGCCCGAGGCGCTGGAGCAGACCGTCGCCGACGGGCGCCTGCGGGCGGTGACCGACACCGCCGCGGCGGTGGTCGAGGGCGCCGACCTCGTCGTCGCCGTGCCGCCGCTGATGGTCGACGCGGGCGCCCGCCCGGACTGGGGCGTCCTGGACGCCGTCGTCGGCGACATCGGCCGTGGCCTGCAGCGGTCCGCGACCCCCACCACCGTGTCGATCGAGACGACGGTGCCGGTCGGGACGACGCGCTCACGCATCGCCCCCGCCCTGGAGGCGGCGTCCGGGCTGACCGAGGGCGAGGACTTCCACGTGGTCTTCAGCCCCGAGCGCATCTTCAGCGGCCGGGCGATCGAGGACCTCGACAAGTACCCCAAGCTGGTCGGCGGCCTCAGCGCCGCCGGCGAGGCGCGAGGGATCGAGTTGTACGCCTCGTTCCTGGACGCCGAGGTCCGCGGCCTGGGGTCGGCCGAGGCGGCGGAGCTGAGCAAGCTCGCCGAGACGACCTACCGCGACATCAACATCGCCTTCGCCAACGAGCTTGCGCGCTACGCCGACCGCCTCGGCATCGACGTGCTGTCGGTCATCGACGCCGCCAACTCACAGCCCTACTCGCACGTGCACCGCCCGGGCATCGCCGTCGGCGGCCACTGCATCCCCGTGTACCCGCGCTTCCTGCTCGCCGGCGACCCCGAGGCGCGCCTGCCGCTGGCCGCCCGGGCCATCAACGAGGAGATGCCGGCCTACGCGGCCGACCTGCTCGGCGGCGACCTCTCCGGCCGGCGCGTGCTCATCCTCGGCGTCGCCTACCGCGGCGGCGTCAAGGAGACCGCGTTCTCGGGGGCCTTCGCGCTGCGCGACGCGCTGACGGCCCGCGGCGCGGAGGTCCTCGCCGCCGATCCGCTGTTCGCCGACGACGAGCTGCGCGCCCACGGCTTCGCGCCGTGGGACGGCACCAGCCCCGTCGACGCCGCGGTCGTCCAGGCCGACCACGCCGAGTACGCCGCGCTGTCGGCCGGCGACCTCCCGGGCGTCACGACGATCGTCGACGGCCGCGGCGTCCTGGACGCGTCACGCTTCGACGGCATCCCGGTGCGGCGCATCGGACGCCCGGAGGGCTCGGCGCAGGATCCGGGCTCGTCGATCGCCCCGCGGACCGGCTCGGCGGTCTAGCAGTCCAGCGCGTCGATCGCGGCCACGACGCGCTCGCCCGCGCGGCCGTCGCCGTAGAGCTCCGGGCGCTCGGCCGGCAATGGCCGGTCCAGCGCCGCCAGCGCGGCGTCCCGGTCCAGGTCGACGAGGACGTTCCAGCCGGTGTCGACGGTCTCGACCCACTCGGTCGTGTCGCGCATCGTCACGCAGTTGACCCCGGCGAAGTACGCCTCCTTCTGCACGCCGCCCGAGTCGGTCAGCACGCCGCGGGCGTTGGTCAGCAGCGACGTGAAGGCCATGTAGCCCAGCGGCGGCGCGAGGCGCACGTGCTCGGCGGCCTGCAGCTCGTCCAGCCACCCGGCTGCGTCCAGGCGCGCGCCGGTGCGTGGGTGCAGCGGCAGGACGACCGGCTCGTCGAGCGCCAGCAGCAAGTCCACCAACTTGCGCAGCCGCTCGGGGACGTCGACGTTGCCGGCGCGGTGCGCGGTCGCCAGGAGGTACTCACCCGGCCTGACGCCCGCGTCGCGCAGCGGATGCAGGTCGGCCTTCGCACGCGGCTGGAAGAGCAGGGCCACGTCGACCATCACGTCGCCGACGAGCACGATCCGGCCGGCGACCGCCTCGCGCTCCAGGTTGTTCTGCGCGGTTTGCGACGGCACGAGCAGCAGGTCGGACAGGTGGTCGGTCAGGACGCGGTTGAGCTCCTCCGGCATCCTGCGGTCGAACGAGCGCATGCCGGCCTCGATGTGCACGACCGGGATCGTCGCCTGCGCGGCGGCGAGGCCGCCGGCGACCGTGGAGTTGGTGTCGCCGTAGACGAGGACGACGTCGGGCCGCTCGGCCGCCAGCAGGGGTCCGAGCTCGGCGAGCATCCGCGCGGTCTGGTCGGTGTTCGTCCCGCCCGCGATGTGCAGCTGGCGCTCCGGCCGCGGCACCTGGAGCTCCTCGAAGAAGATGGTGCTCAACTCGTCGTCGTGGTGCTGACCGGTGTGGACCAGCAGCTCGTCGTGACGCTCGCGCAGCAGGCGCGAGACGGCGGCGGCCTTGACGAACTGCGGGCGGTTGCCGATGACCGTGACGATCTTCATGGTGATGGTCTATGCGCCCAGCTCGGCGCGGACGTGCGCCGCGAAGGCGGTGGCCGCGGCCTGCGTCAGCGGGCCCGGCGCGGCGGGCAGCGCGTCGCCGTCGATCGTCGCGACGGCCTGGACCTCGCGCGTGGTGGAGGCCAGGAACGCCTCGCGCGCGCCGCGCAGCTCGTCGCGCGTGACGACCTCCTCGCGCGCGCCGGGCAGCAGCGCGAGCAGGCGGCGGCGGGTGATCGAGTCCAGGACGCGGTCGCCGAGCGGGGGCGTGACGAGCGTCTCGCCGTCCAGCGAGGCGAAGAACGTGGAGGTCGGGCCCTCCAGCACACGGCCGTGGGGCGTGACGAGCAGAGCCTCGTCGGCGCCCGCCTCCACGGCGATCCGGCCGGCGAGCATGTTCCCCGCGTAGCTCAGCGACTTCACGCCGTCCAGCACGCGCGGCGGGACGTACTCGACCGACGCCAGCGCCAGCGGCGGGTGCTCGGTCGCAACCGCCTCGATGATCCCGACGCGGCGACCGCCGCGGGTGACCAGCAGCCGGATGGCGGCGTCGACCGGACCCGCCGCGGCCAGCAGCGCCTCGGCGTCGGCGCGCACGGCCGACAGGTCGATCTCCAGGCGCAGGTTCTTCGCCGAGTTGGCCATGCGGCGCAGGTGGTCATCGATGGCGAACGGCCGTCCCCCGTAGACGCGCATGACCTCGAAGACGCCGTCGCCGCGCAGCAGGCCCAGGTCGGTGACGGGCAGGAGCGCCTCGTCGGCGGGCAGGACCGTGCCGTCGAGGACGGCGAGCGCGGTGAGGGCCATCCCGGCATTCTCGCCGATGCGCCTGCCGGCAGGCGTCCGGTGGGGTCTAGTAGGAGCCCGGGTCCCTAACCCACCGCGGGTTTCGCCCCCTGGGCGAACACCCGGAAGGGAACCTGGCCCTCTGGGCCAGTGTTCCCCTAGACCCGGGCCGGGTTCGCGGCCCGCGAGCGCGCGGGCACGTCCACCGGGACGGTCGGGAGCCGCAGGCGCGCGAGCGTCCCTCCTCCCGGCGCCGGGGCCAGCGTCACCGAGCCGCCGTGGGCCTCGGCCACCTGGCGGACGATCGCCAGCCCGAGCCCCGATCCCGGCCGTCCGCGCGCGTTGGCGCCGCGGTGGAAGCGGTCGAAGACGTGCGGGAGGTCGGCGGGGTCGATGCCCGGGCCGTGATCGCGCACGGTGAGCACCCCATCGCGCAGGACGATCTCGACCGATGCGCCGTCGGGGCTGTGCTTGGCGGCGTTGTCGAGCAGGTTGTTGATGGCGCGGGCCAGGCGCTCGGGGGCGCCCTCGATCGTGCAGGGGTCGGCGTCGAGGCCGAAGCGCAGCCGCGGCGCGTGGAGGCGGGCGCGCTGAACGGCCTCGAGCGTCAACGCGTCGAGACGCACGTCCTCGACCGCCGGGTCGGGCACGTCGCCGCGGCCGAGGTCGATGAGGTCGCCGACCAGCGCCGTGAGCTCCTCGGCCTGCTCGACGACCTCGCCGGCGAGCAGCCGGCGCTGGGCGTCGCCCACGTACGACGAGTCACGCAGGATCTCGGCGTTCGTGCGCAGGGACGTCACCGGCGTGCGCAGCTCGTGCGACGCGTCGGCCACGAGCTGGCGCTGGGCGGCCAGCGACGCGGCCAGCGCGCCCTGCGACAGGGCGAGCTCATGCTCGGTCGGCGCGGCGACCGGGCGCGAGAGGATCCGCGCCAGCAGCGCGGCGAACGCGGTCCCGAAGACCGCCAGCAGCGCGAGGACGATCCGCAGCCGGGAGAGCGCGCGGTCGACGGACGCCAGCGATCGCGCGAGCTGCACGGCTCCGCGGCCGGGGAGGGCAACGGTGAGCATCCGGACGTGGACGCCGTCGGCCTGCGCGTCCTGGAGGAGGCGGGCGCTGTGGGTCGCGCGGGCGAGTTGTCGCGCTTGGCCGGTGACCGGAAGCCGGGGCTCGGCCGCCAGACCCGGCCGGGCGTGCGCGGTTCCGTCGGGCTCCAGGAACTGGACGTAG
>JAWVGD010000650.1:0-3526 GCA_033855515.1 Baekduia sp. | reverse complement strand
CTGGCTCTTCCACTACCTCGAGCGCCGCGAGCATCTCGAGGAGCCGCTGGCGGAGTTGTTCGCGCTGGCGGCCGCCGGCCGCGTGCGGGCGGTGGTGGGGGAGACGTACGGGTTGAGTGAGGCGCGCCGGGCGCAGGAGGATCTCGTGGGGCGCCGGACGCGGGGGAAGTTGTTGCTGGATCCGTCGCGGTAGGGCGTCGGGCGTGGCGGGCGCTCCAGTCCGGCGCCGGTCGTGGTGCGTCCGCGTGGTTCGTTCGTCCCCTACGCCGCCCGCGCCTCCGGCATCTCCGACGCCATCAGCGACGCCAGCTGCGTCCGCGAGCGGAGGTCGAGCTTCCGGTAGATCTGCGACAGGTGGTACTCGATGGTCTTCGGCGACAGGAACAGCTTCGCCGCGACTTCGCGGTTGGTCAGCCCGCGGGCGACCAGGCGGGCGATCTGCAGCTCGTGGGCCGTGAGCTCCTCCAGCCCCGCCGCGGCCACCGCCTCCTTCTCGGCCGCGTCGCCCTCGGCGGCGGCGCCGCCCGTGGCGCGCAGCTCGACGCGCGTGCGGTCGGCCCACGGCACCGCGCCCAAGCGCTCGAACACGTCGAGCGCCTCGCCGAGCTGCTCGCGGGCGTCCGCGCGGCGGCGGTCGCGGCGCAGCCGCTCGCCGTAGGCCAGCTGCGTGCGGGCCTTCTCGAACGGCTGGCCGTCGTGCTGGTGGTGCGACAGCGCGGTCTCGAAGTGATGGTCGGACGCCTTGTGGGCGAGGATCCCGCGGCAGCGCGCGAGCGCGGCCAGGGCCCAGTGCCCGCCGCCGGGCGCGTCGCCGAACTGCTCCAGCGCCTGGTAGGCGTCGTCGGTGCGCCCGAGCCGGGCGAGCGCTTCGACGCGATCGGCGCCGTACTGGACCAGCCCACGCTGTATATGCATCCGCGACGCCATCCGGTGCACGCGGTCATACAGCTCCGCGGCGGCCTCGGCCTCCCCGGCGCTCAGCGCGTCGAAGGCCATGGCGTTGACGGCGTACGCCGTGATCGCCGAGCCGCCGAGCAGCTCGCCGAGGTGCAGCGCCTCGCGGGCGTGCGTGCGCGAGTCGTCGCGCCGCCCCATCCCGGCCTCCACATGCCCGAGCACCGACAGCGCGAACGTCAGCAGCGGGCGCAGCCCGGTCTCGCGCGCCAGCCGGGCGGCCTCGCCGGAGTCGGCCAGCGCGGCGCCCCACCGTCCGCGGCGGAAGTCCATGATCGCGTGGGCGGCCAGCGGATAGATGATCTGGTTGATCGCGCTCGCCTCTCGCGCCGCGGTGATGAGGTGGTCGAGCACCGCGGTCGCCCGGTCCCAGCGCTCGTACCAGATGGCGCACTGCCCGGCCATGCCCACGAGCTCGGACGGCATCGCCAGCACGTACTCGCTCGTCAGGAACGGCAGCGCCGGATCCAGGAGCGCGTCGGCCTCGTCCTCGTGGCCGAGCGCCGCGTGGGCCTCCCCGACGAGCACGCCGGCGAGCACCTCGATCGCCGGATCCGAACCTGGGGGCAGCAACGCGCGGGCGCGGTCGCCGTTGGCGACCAAGGCCTCCATGTCGCCGGTCATCATGTGCGCGACGGCGGCCTCGACCAGCAGCGACGCGGCGCCGCCCGGGTTCTCGCGTTCGATCCGGTCGGCCTCGCAGACCAGCAGGTCGTGGGCGGTCAGCGGCGCGCCGCGGCGCATCTCCACCCGCCCGCGGACGCGGACGACCTCGGTCGCCAGCGCCCCGTCGCCGGCGACGAGCTGCTGCGCCTGGGCGACGAGCGTCAGCGCGTGGTCGGGCTGCCCGCCCTGCGCGAAGTCCGAGGCGGCCTCCAGGAGCCGGCGGGCGCGGGCGTCCTGGTCGGTGCTGAGGTTCGCGGCGCGCTCGAACGCGCGGGCGCCGGCCATGAGGCCGCCGCGGGCGCGCGCCTCGGCGGCGGCCGCCTCCAGGGCGGCGGCGACCTCCTCGTCGGGCGCGTCGGCCGCCGCCGCCAGATGCCAGGCGCGGCGGGCGGGCGAGGACGCCACGCCGGCCAGCGTCGCGTGGACGCCGCGGCGGGTCACCGGGTCGGCGGCGTGGTAGATCGCCGAGCGCAGCAGCGGATGGAAGAAGTCGATGCGCCCGTCGACGGCGACGAGCTCGTCGCGGACCGCGGGCTGCAGCGCGTCGGCGGGCAGGCCGCGCCGCTCCAGCGCGAGCTGGAACAGGTCGTGGCGGCCGGTCTGCATCGCCGCGGCGATCAGCAGCGCTTCGCGGGTGGCCTCCGGCACGTCGGCCAGCTGCCGCGCGAACGCCTCCTCGATCTGCTGCCCGGCGGGGATCGGCCCGGCGAGCGGCTCGCGCCCGGCGAGCTGCTCGGGCGTCAGCGCCCGCGGGATCTCGGTCAGCGCCAGCGGGTTGCCGTGCGCGGTGGCGACCAGGTCGACCGCGACCGCGTCGGCGACCTTGTGGCGCGCCTGGCGCTTGAGCAGCTCCGCCGACGTGGCGTCGTCGAGCCCGCCGATCGGCAACGTCTCGACGCCCGCGAACGCCTCCAGCAACTCGCCGACCGGCCGGGCCGCGCACAGCAGGACGACACCTTCGGCCCCGAGCCGGCGCCCGGTGAAGATCAGCGCGTCGCGCGACGCGTCGTCGAGCCAATGGACGTCGTCGGCCACGACGAGCAGCGGTCGCTCCTCGGCGGCCGCGGCCAGCAGGCTGAGCATCCCGGCGGGGATGGCGAAGCGGTCGAACGGCGTCGGCGGCTCCAGGGCCAGCGCCGAGCCCAGCGCGCGCGCCTGCACCTCCGGGATCCGGTCGCGCAGCGCGAGCAGCGGCGAGAGCAGCTCCAGAAGGCCGGCGAACGGGATGTCGCTCTCGGACTCGAAGCCGCGCGTGCGCAGGACGCCGAGGCCGAGCTCCTGCGCGCGCTCGGTGGCGGCGCGCAGCAGCGCCGATTTGCCGATCCCGGGCTCACCGTGCAGCAGCAGCGAAGCGCTCGTTCCGTCCTGCGCGCGCGTCAGCAGATCATCGATGTGCGCGGCTTCGCGCTGGCGGCCGAGGAGCAAGATGGCGTGGGGTCGCGGGGCCGGCATGCCGCCGACGGGCCAATGATGCCAGAGCGCACTACCCTCCAGTGGGACATGACGACCGCCTTCGCGGACCTCGGCCTAAGCGAGCCGACCCTTCAAGCCCTGCAGGATGTCGGCTACGAGAAGCCGAGCCCCATCCAGGAGCAGGCCATCCCCGTCCTCCTCAAGGGCGAGGACATCATCGGCCAGGCCCAGACCGGCTCTGGCAAGACCGCGGCCTTCGGGCTGCCCATCGTGGAGCACGTCGACCCCACCGTCGGAGACGTCCAGGCCCTCGTCCTGACCCCGACGCGCGAGCTCTGCATCCAGGTGACCCAGGCGCTGCGCACCTACGGCGCGCGCAAGGGCGTCGACGTCGTCGCCGTCTTCGGCGGCGCTCCCATCCGCAGCCAGCAGGCCCAGCTGCGCGCCGGCGGCCACGTCGTCGTCGGCACCGTCGGCCGCGTGCTCGACCTCC
>JAWVGD010000649.1:0-4575 GCA_033855515.1 Baekduia sp. | reverse complement strand
TGATCGACGACGACGTCGCACGGCCTCAGGTCAAGGCAGCGTGACGTACGACTTCAGGAAGCTGCGCGCCGAGTCGGTATCCAGCCGGTAGTCGACGTTGGTCGATCGGCAGACCGCGTCGCCGGTGATGGTCGTCGCCGCGACGATGTCGCTCGTTCCGAGGAAGTTCGGGCCACCCGAATCGCCGTAGCAGGTGCCGCCATTGCCCGTTGCCGGGTTCATCGAGATCCGCAGCCACGACGGGTTGATCGCGTTCAGCGTGCCAGTGGCCACGCCGCGGACGTCGTTGTAGAGGAACTGATGGCCGCCCGGCCCGCGCGTCACGTCGTAGGCGCCGTAGCCGACCGAGGTGAACTGCTGCGACCCGGGCAGTCCGCTCAACGAGCCTGCCGCGGGAAGCCGCGCCGGCGTAATGCCCTTGATCGGCCGCGGGAAGACAACGACGGCGATGTCATGGGGATCGCTCTGAGCGCCGCCGTAACGGGGGTCGGCGTGCCAGGCGCCGTAGTGCACCGTGGCGCCCTGCTGATAGGCCGGGTCGAAGCTGACACCGACCCTGTCTCCCTCGGCGCAATGCGCGGCGGTCAGGAACACCGTCGGAGAGATCAGCGTCCCCGAGCAGTACAGCCACGTGCCGTCGCTGTACTGGGTCGGCGACACCAGCCCACCGACGTTCGGGTGGGCGCCCCCGTCCGGCGACCCGTTGGTGATCGCGCCGGCCGAGGTGGGCAGCACCAGAGTGACGCAGGCCCCGAGGGTGGCGGCGAGGCGCCGGGTCAATGCGGCTGGAGCAACGGTCCTATGCATCAGATCCATCCTTTGTCGGATTGCAGACGCTTGTGAGCGCCACGAACAACGCCCCGTCCGGCCGAAGGTCAGGCCCTATCTCGGGGTCGCGTCAGATCCCCCGGCCGGCGCCGGATTCGCACTTGTGCAGGGCCTTCCGGGACGGCAGGGTGCCACCATGAAGACATCCAAGCTCCTCACCGCGGCGGTGGCCCTGGCGGCCGTCGCGGTGTTCCCGTCGGGCGCCGGCGCTGCGCTCCAGGCGCCCGACGACGCCGGGGCCGCCGGCGCGGGCGCCGCTGCGTGCACCGTGACCGACCCGGCGACCGGCCAGGTCGCGTACTCGAGCTCCTACGTCCACTGCTACACGCCGCAGCAGATGGCGGCGCACTACGGCGTCGACCAGGTCCACGCGCGCTACAAGGGCGAGGGCCAGACGATCGTGCTCGTCGACTCCTATGGAAGCCCGACCGCGGCGGCCGACCTCCAGAAGTTCTACGCGACGTTCTACAAGGCGCAGGGCTACCCGGCGCCGAACTTCGACCAGGTCTGCTCCGGCACGTGCCACGACTACGGCAACACCGCCGGAAACGCCAACGGCCAGAGCGGGCCGGCTGCCGCAGCGGGCTGGGCCGGTGAGGCGAATCTCGACATCGAGTGGGCCTACGCGATGGCGCCCGCTGCCCACATCGTGCTGCTCGGCGTCCCGCCGGCCGAGACGGAGGGCGTGCAGGGCTTCCCGAACCTGTTCAAGGCCGTGAGCGACGCGATCGACCGCTACCCCGCGGGCACGATCTTCTCGCAGTCCTTCGGCGTGACCGAGGAGACGTTCGGCGGCGCCGCGCAGACGCAGACCGCCAAGTTCGACGCGATCTACAAGAAGGGCAACGCCAAGGGCGACACGTTCCTGGCGTCCTCGGGCGACGACGGCTCCTTCGGCGTCTCCAAGCAGCACCGCGACACCGGCTCGTACGACCACCCGACGGTCGGCTGGCCGGCGTCGAGCCCGTACGTGACGGCCGTCGGCGGCACGCAGCTGCAGTACGGCTGGACCTGGAACCCGGTGTCCGACATCCCGTTCAACGCCGACGGCACGCCGAACATGGCGTACTTCGGATGGACCGACGGGGGCGACACCGAGGCCGTATGGAACGAGTCCTGGCGCGGTGTGGCGACCGGCGGCGGTCCGTCGCTGATCTACCCGCAGCCGTCGTGGCAGAGCGGCGTCGCGTCGCGGATCCCGGGCAACCACCGCGGCATCCCGGACCTCGCGTGGAACGCGGCGATCAACGGCGGCGCGCTGGTGTACACGTCGTTCTTCCCGGACGTCAGCCGCGTCGGCTGGCACATCTACGGCGGGACCAGCGCGGCATCGCCGCAGGTCGCCGGCGTCCTCGCGCTCGCCAACCAGGCGCGCAAGGCGGCCGGCAAGGCGCCGTTGGGTCAGGTCAACCCGACGCTCTACGCGATCGGGGCGACGAACCCGTCGGCGTTCCGCGACATCCAGGAGGTCCACGAGGGCACCGTCTCCAGCGGCCAGCTGGTCGACAACCAGATCTGGGACGCCCCCGCCCCCGGTCAGCCCGTTCAGAAGGACGCGGTGCCCGGCTGGCCCGTGCGCACCGGCTGGGACATGACTACCGGGTTCGGCACCCCCCGCGCGGCGAACCTCGTCGCCGCGCTGGCCGCCGCCCAGTAGCCGGACCACACGCAACGGCCGGGCCCGCGCCGAACAGGCGCGGGCCCGGCGGTCCGGCCCGGTGCGGCGCACGATCGGCAAGATCACCAAGGTGTCGACGCGCTGCCCGACCAGGCCGCCGCGGGTGCCGTGACGATTCGCAAGGCGACGCTGCAGGCGACGAGGTCCTGAGAAGAGGGACGCTCGGCGGGCCGCTCCTCGCAGCGGCCCGCCGTAGGGCGCTCCCGCGCCCTACGGCGCCGACGTGGCCCCGTAGATGTCGGAGTTGCCGAAGTCCGGCGAGCACTGCGCGGTGATCGACGGCCGGGCCGGCGCGCCCGCCGCGTCGGCGGTGCCGGCGTCCTGCTCGGCCGGCGAGTCCTCGGTGGCGATCGGCGGCAACTGTCCGGCGCGCACTCCGCTCTCGTAGGCCTGCCGGAACGCATCGACCGCCGGGCAGTCCGCGGCATTGCGCGCATCGTTGTAGACCGCCGCCCCGTAGGTCCGCGTCCCGATGGCGTACACGTAGTCCCCTAGGAACTCCGCCACCAGGTTGTTCTGGCTGCTGCCGCGCGGGTCGCCCGGCGCGCCCGGATCGACCGTCGACCAGGTGCCTGGCGCGCCGGCGGCATCCAGCGGCGTGCTCATCAGGCCACCCACCAGGGTTCGTGGCGTCGCCGTCGTCTGCTGGTAGTTGGTGGTGAACGCGTTGTAGCTGAGGTACAGCCGGGTGCCGTTCGGCGCCAGCGCCGGGGCGACGTAGTACGGCCGGCCGGGAACCTGCCCTGGGCCGGGAACCTGCACGGTTCCGCGACCCTGCCAGGTCGCGCCGCCATCACTCGACGTGCTCAGCAGCGCGCGCTCCTGGTTGATGCCCGGGCTGCCGTCGACCCACGCCATCGCAAGCTCGTTCGTCGCGTCGGCACCGGTCGGCGCACCGTTGGCGATGTCGACGCTCGGCGCGGGCGCGAGGTCGGCGCGGGCACCCGCCAAGCCGTCCATCACGGGCCGCAAGGTCGTCGGGTCGGGCAAGCCCACGGTCCCGGCGGGGCCGGCCACGGCGCGCGCCGGCGTGAACGTCCGCCCGCCGTCGTCCGACTGGGTCATCAGCTCGGAGGGCACCTTCGTGTTCGGGTCGTCCGCCCGGAAGAAGACGTCGAGCTTGCCGTTCGACTCGGTGCGGAGCGTGCAGCCGTCACGTCCGGGGTTGTTGCCGTTGAGCTGCGCAGAGGAGACCTGCTTGGTCGTCCAGGTGTCGCCGCCGTCGGTCGAGCGCGCGACGATGATCGGCTCCGGGAGCCCTCCGCCCTTCTCCTGGCCACGGAAGGCCGCGTAGCAGATGTAGACGTTGCCGAAGTACGGGCTGGTGGCGGCGTTGTCGGCCCAGATCTGCTCCTTGTCGGAGAAGAGCGTCGAGGACTGCTTGGAGACGAGCACCGGCGGCCGCCAGGCCGCCTTCGTGCCGGCCGCGGCGGCCGCGACGGCGTCGGTGCGCGAGACCGCGACCGCCTCGAAGCCCTTGACCGCCCCGGAGGTGAGGTTGGCGTAGTACAGCCGCGAGCCGTTGCCCCAGGAGAAGCGGCCGTCCGCCCCGCGGATGGGGCCGAACGCGAGGGCGGGATCGCCGTCGGAGGCCAAGCCGTTCTCGCCGTACCAGGGCAGCGTTCCGATCGGGCCTTCGGGCGCAACGGTGCACGGCGCCGTGGTCACGCACGCGCGCGCGCTGGAGCCGGTGTAGGTCGGCTGGGTCCAGGTGTGGCCGCTGTCGAAGGAGAAGTACACGCCGGAGACGCCGACGCCGGGCGTGAACGGGCACTGCGAGCCAGGCGGGTCCTCACCGTCGTCGGTGGCGGCGCACTGCTCCATGTCGATGTTGTCGTTGGCGCCCGCGACCAGGATGTTGGGGTGGTTGGCGTCGACGGCAAGCGCCGGCTCGTTCTGCTTGTTCTGCGAGAACGGCGTGCCATGGGCGGGCGCGCCGACGGTGACCCGGGAGTCCGCACCCGCGGTGGCGGCGCCGATGAGCGCCATGAGCGCCGCGACGGCGAGCAGCACGCCGATCGCGACCGGGCGGGTGAGGTGGTGTCCTGCGGTCATGAGGACCCTCCTGG
>JAWVGD010000648.1:0-3499 GCA_033855515.1 Baekduia sp. | reverse complement strand
GTCCGCCGCGCCCGAGACCGGCGTGAACACATCGCCAGATCGCCACCCGAATCCTTGGCAATACGTTCGTATTCCCTCCGGATCCGTGCGGCGCCTGGCTCGGTTCACGCCGCCCTCGGCCGGGCCGTACTGTTTTTCAGCGACCTTCTAGGAGCGTGGGTCCCTGATCCGCCGCGGGTTTCGCCCCCTGGGCGAACACCCGCAAGGGAACCTGGCCCTCTGGGCCAGTGTTCCCCCTAGGCGGCGAGCGGGAGCTCGCCGGCCGGCCCGGCGGCGACGGAGCGCGCGGCGCCGTCGTGCACGCGCACCCGGTTGCGCCCGTCCTGCTTGGAGCGGTACAGCGCGAGGTCGGCCTGGGTGAAGACGTCGTCGTACTCGAACTCGCCGGGCTTCGACGCGCTGACGCCGAAGGAGATCGTGACCAGCAGTCCGGCGATCGGGTCGTCGGAGATCGCGCGGCGCAGCGACTCGGCCACCGTGGCGGCGTTCGCGCCGTCGGAGCCCGGCAGGACGATGAGGAACTCCTCGCCGCCGAGGCGGTAGGCCAGGTCGTAGGCGCGCAGCGCCTTGCGCATCCGGTAGGCCACGTCCTTGAGGACGGCGTCGCCCGCGGCATGGCCGTGGCCGTCGTTGATGGCCTTGAAGTTGTCGAGGTCTCCGACCACCAGCGCGACCGGCTCGCGCAGGATCGCGGCCTGCTGGCTGAGCTCCGCGATCCGGGTCTGCAGCGCGTTGCGGTTGAGCATCCCGGTCAGCGGATCGATGACCGACGAGCTGCGGTGCTCGAGGTCGGACTTCATCAGCGCCGAGGAGAGCAGCGCGACGGCGACCAGCAGCGCGACCGGCATGACGATCGACTGCGGGTGGTCGAAGATGTAGGGCGCGTCGACGCCGAAGGTCGTGAGCAGCAGCAGCGCGGAGACCAGGGCGACGCCCACCGCCACGGCGCGGCTGCTGAAGCGCGCGGGGAGCGTGACGAGCGGGATGACGAGCCAGGCCAGGGCCGGGCTGCGCGGGCCGCCGCTCAGCGCGATGCTGCCGGCGATGGCCAGCTCGGAGAGCACCCACGCCGAGGCGATCGTCAGCTCGGGTTGGGGCGCGGTGGCCAGCCGGCGGTCGACGAGGGCGAAGCCCACCACGGCGATGGCGAGCGGGATCAGCGTCCACCAGCCGACCCAGTGGCCGGAGACCACGAGGGCGACGGCCAGCGTCACGAACGACCGGCGCCGGAACGGCCGCAGCCGCTCCTCCATGTCCACGCAGCGGACGCGGTCGGCCGGGTCGGGGCAGAGCCACGAGCGGGGGGCGATGCTGATGTCGTGATGCTGCGGTTCCACACTCCCGTGGTCGGTCAGGGCGTCGTGCAACCTGAGCCGCGACGGGTCATGTTGCACAGCTTTTCGACCGAAAGCATCGCCAAGGACGCAAGTCCGGGACCTTGTGCGGTCAGTTGCAAGCCGGCAGGCAGTCCGTCAGCCTGCCGTTGTCGGCCGTCACGACGGCCGACCGGGCCTGGAAGCGGAACGCGTCGAAGACCTTCCCCACGCCCTGGGCGTCGAACGGCGTGCGGTCGACCAGGATCGAGAGCTGATTGTCGCGGACGCCCACTGTGGCGTTCACGGTCCGGAAGCCGTCGCGACCGCCGGCGTGCAGGAGCGCGTGCGGGTCCTCGCCGGCGAAGACCGTGGCCTCGAGCTGCACGAGCGGCGTCTCGGCGTCCTGCGGGCGCATGGCGAGCACGTAGGCGACGTAGGGCTTGATGGGCTCGGCGGCCCAGAACTGCACGCAGAGCCTGCCGTTGCGGCGCGCGATCTTCAGATCCACGAGGTCGCCCTGCGGCTGGGGCTTGCTGCCGGCCAGCACCCCGCGCTGGTCGCCGTCGGGATCGGGGGCGTTGGCGACGGGCCCGATCTTGGAGCAGTCGGTGAACGTGCCGAAGCGGTTGTTCTTGGCCGACCCGGCGCAGCCCGCGACCGTGAGGGCGGCGGCCGGCAGCGCGAGGCAGCTCGCGAGGATGGCGATCGCCCGGGGCACGCCCGCAGTGTCCCAGTGATCGCGCGCCGAAGGGTTCACGACACCCGACCCACGGGCAGCACGATGCTCATGGACATCGGAACAGTCGCACTCCGCGGTGTCGTCGGGCCCCTCTTCGTCGGACACGGCACCCAAAAGCTCTTCGGGTGGTTCGGAGGCCACGGCCTGGACGGCACGGGTGGGTTCTTCGAGTCCATCGGCCTGCGCCCGGGCCGTCGCAACGCGATGGCTGCCGGCATCGCCGAGGCCGGCGGCGGCGCGCTGCTCACCCTCGGCGCCTTGACGCCGCTGGGCGCGACCATGGTGGCGGGCACGATGGTCACGGCCATCCGCAAGGTCCACCTCCCCAACGGCCCGTGGGTCACCGAGAACGGCTACGAGTACAACGCGACGATCATCGCGGCGTTGGCCACGCTCGTCCAGCACGGGCCGGGAACGCCGTCGGTCGACGCCGTCGTGTTCCCCAACCTCAAGGGCAAGGGCTGGGCCGTCGCGTCGCTGGCCGCCGCGGTCGCCGGCTCGTTCCTGATGGACAAGCTCAACGAGACAGCCCCCACCGAGGCGTCCATGGGCGACACGAGCGCCGGCACCGGGACGCCGCAGGCCATGACCGACGCGGCCGACACGGTGACGTCGACGGCGAGCTCCACCACCTGAGTCCCCCACGCTGACGGGCCCTGGGAGGAGGGCCCGTCAAGGCGTTTCGGCTGCGCGCGTCGTTCACGACGTCACCGTGGCCCGGTTCGGGGTCGCCGGCGCGATACGGGCGCGTCGTTCGTGCACCAGGATGACCACGCCGAGGGCGATCAGCCAGAGGCTCCACAGGATGTACCCGAGGAAGTTCGCGGTGTCGATCACGGGCAGCGAGAGCGGTGAGAGGACACCGGCGAGGACGAGCGCGGCGGCCGCTGCGCCCAACACCACGAACCAGCGGCCGGCGAAGCGCCGACCGAGCGCGACGATGACGAGCGCCGTCCAGGCGGCGGTGAGGAGATAGCCGAGCGTTTCGCCGATGGCCGTGCCCAGAATGTCGCCGGCCGTCGTGAACGAGTCGCGCGCGGCCGCCGCGTCCGCGGTGTTGCTGCCGGCGGCCTCGGAGGCGTAGCCGGGGACCAGGATCGGCCAGCGCAGCAGGCCTACGACCTGCACGGTGGCCGCCGCGATGCCGACCGGCACCGCGATGCGCATCGCGCGCGCCGACGAGAGGCGCCCGACGCCGATGGCGATCGGCGCGAGCAGCGCGGCGGACAGCGCCAGGACCGAGAACCAGGCACTGACGGCGCCTTGGTGGTCGCGGAAGGAGGCGAGCACGTCGCCCGCGGATTCGTCGAGCACGTCGGGGTAGTTGAAGAGGGAGCCGAGGGCGGTGAACGCCACGTTGGCCAGGACGGCGGCGAGGATCAGCAGGGATGCAGTGAGCTTGCGGTTCATGACGCTTCCTTGTCTGAGGTCTGGTGGTGAGTGG
>JAWVGD010000647.1:0-8139 GCA_033855515.1 Baekduia sp. | reverse complement strand
GAACGCCTCGGTCGTGATCCCGAACGCCGGCGGCACGTCGAAGCCGGCCTCGGTCATCTCGACCAGGCTCCCCAGCTTGCCGCCGAGCAGCTCGGCCCCGGCGCCCTCGGGCCGGTCGATCCAGACGATGGTCCGCACTGCCGTGGTCATGCCTTCTCCTCGAGGATCCGGACGACGCCGGTGTCGCCGTCGACCTCGATCAGCTGTCCGGTCTTGATGGTCTGCGTCCCGTAGCCGGTGCCGACGACCGCCGGCAGCCCGTACTCGCGGGAGACGATCGCGGTGTGGGCCATGATGCCCCCGACGTCGGAGACCGCGGCGCCGAGCCGCGAGAACACCGGCGCCCAGCTGGGCGCGGTGACGCGACAGACCAGGATGTCGCCGCGCTGCACCTCGTGCAGCTGCTCGGGATCGGTCACGACCATCGCGCGGCCGGTGGCCTTGCCCGGCGACGCGGCGACGCCGCGCAGCTCGGAGGCGTCGGGGTCCGACGCGCCCAGCCACTCCTGCACGCGCTCGGTCGTGATGCCCCAGAGCATGATCGTCAGCGGTTCGGTGATCGCGTCGGGCGGCGTGCCCAGCGCGGGCGGCGGCGTCCAGCCGCGCAGCGCCTCGAGCTGGCGCTTGCGCTCCTCGACGATCGGCGGCCAGTAGTCCGGCCCACGCCCGCCGGTGCCCGCGGCCCAGCCGATGATGAGGTCATACAGCGCGGAGTGGATCTCGTTGCGGTGCAGCAGGAACAAGTCCTCGCGGTCGGCGATGAACCCGTGGGCCACGAACACGTCGCCGAGCTCGCGCACCTTCGACCAGAAGATCGAGTGGTGCCAGTGCTCGACGTAGAAGTTGTGGTTCTCGACGTAGGGGTAGACGGTGCGGGCCAGCTGCACGAGCTCGTCGAAGGCCTCGCGGTCGTCGTCGGTGCCCAGCAGCTCGCGGTACTCGCCCGTGATCCGCGTCCGCTCCTCGAGGACGCGCTCCAGCGGACGGTCGATGTCCTCGCCGGCCTCGAGCTTCTCGATGTACCCGCGCATCGCCGTGAACGGCAGGCGCAGGTCGTCGATCCAGGCGCGATCGGTGTGGGTGTAGCCGGCCCCGGTCGAGTACCAGAACCATGGGTCCTTGGCGTCCTCGAGCGCCTGCAGCCACTCGTCGCCGCGGGGCGCGGCACCGATCGCGGCCAGCAGCTCGTCGGCGTCGGCGGTGTCGCGCACGAGCTCGGCCAGCCCCAGCTCGACGGCCAGGCGCGCCAGCTTGCGGACCTCGTCGTCGGGACGGAACAGCAGGATGTCGATGCCGGCGACCATGCGCGCGACCGTCTGGTCGGTGATGCCCGGGAACGCCTGCTGGCAGAACTCCTTGAACGTCAAGTAGGCGCCGTAGCCGAGATTGAGCATCTCGAAGTGGTAGGCGCCCATCTCGAAGAGGTTCTCGATCAGGCGGTCGTAGCTCGTCAGGAGGTCGTAGGAGCTGAAGAGGCCACGGTGCTCGGTGACGTACTCCTCCTTCTCCCGGTCGGGCAGCGGCGTGAAGGAGATCGCCTTCAGCCGCGTGATGCAGTCCTCGGCCTTCTTGATCCAGTTGTCGTAGATCTCGTCCCAGTTGGCGTAGTAGTGGCCGGCGCGGCGCTGGAAGTGCTCGGCGCGCTCGGCGATCTGCCGCGGGTCGGACACGCCGCGCGGGCTGATGTACAGGTACCCGTTGATGATGCGGTGATCGATGCCCCACGACGGCGGGATCTGCCAGACGCGGGTGGTGAGCTGGTTGCACGCAACCCACCAGTTCTCGGTCATGATCGTGTCGAACGGGTAGATCGGCGACGGGTTGTGCATGCCGTCGAAGAACCACAGCTCGCGCTCCTCGACCTCCTTGGTCGCCTCGCTCAGGAGCGTGTAATACGGGTAGAGGCCCTCCCAGCCCTCGGCGCCCTCGGGCGTCGCGACCGAATGGGGGCTCGGGAAGCTGCGGGCGGTGTCGGTGGCGCTCATGATCAGACCCGGGCCGGGAGGTCGTCGGCCTTCAGGACGTCGACGACGATGTCGCCGTCGACCACGATCGGCTCGTCGTCGAGGTACAGCGTGCAGTTGCGCATCGGCACGTCGACGTGGCACAGCGTCTCGTTCGGCCCGCCGAGCTCGCCGTTGGGCCCCGTCGAGAACAGCACGTTTGCCGTAGAACGAGCGGCCGTGCATGCCCATCCCGCGGCGGTCGGTCGCCAGGACCGACCACTGCGCCGTCTCGAGCATGCCCCACCCGATGTGGGCGATGCCGTAGGCGTCGGGATCCTTGAACGAGGCCATGTAGTCGCGCAGCAGGTCGGCGTCGAGCGTGCCGCCGATGTGCTCGATGCGCCCGCGCTCGATCGTCAGCTCGATCGGGCTCTGCACGTAGGACTTGAACGGGAAGATGATGTCGCCCGGCGCGATGACGACCTTGCCGTCGACGCCGTCGTCGGCCCCGCCCGTGAAGAGGAAGCCCGACGGCCAGTGGTCCCAGCGGCCCGGCGTGTCGGTGTAGCCGTACTGCGTGATGACCGGGTAGGCGCCCAGCTTGTAGGTGATGTCGCTGCCGGCCGCGTTGGTGAAGCGCAGCTCCTTGGCGTTGCCGAGCAGTTCGGCGCCGGCCTCGACGCGCTCGCGCAGGCGGCGCGAGGGCGCCATCGCCCGGATGTGCTCGATCGGCTCGATGCAGAGCAGCACGCGCGTGCCCGACTCCTGGATCTCGAGCTGCTCCTTGGAGAACAGCAGGAAGATCGTGTCGACGACGAGGTCGACGCCCTTCAGCGCCTCGATCGCGGGACGGTTGCCGGCCAGCGGGGTCTCGCCGACCTCCCAGGTGCCGACGTCGCCGTCGAGGCTCCCGCCGACGTTCGGCAGGTTGACGTTGAACGCGGTCGCGCCGAGCCCGTCGGCCGCCGCGAGGAACGCGTCGACGTACTCCGAGCGCTGGTGGCCCTGGGACAGGACGGCGACGGTGCTGCCTTCCACGATGCCGCAGAGCGCAAGCTCCTCACGGCACATTTCCACGAAGGTGGGGACGCGCATGTTCTCTCTCTCCTCGTTGCTCTCGGTTCAGGGCCGCGGCGTGGCGGCCGGCGCCTCGACGTGTGCTGCCAGCACGGGACGGACCATCGCCATGAAGGCGTCGTACTCGTCCCAGGGAACCATGTGGCCGGCTCCCGGCACCTCATGGACGGCGGCCGCCGGGTTGGCCTCCGCCGCCTCCCGCGCTCCGCCGGCGGTGACCACGGGGCTCGCTCCGCCGTAGACGAAGGCCGTCGGCGACGGGACCTCCGACCACCAGGTGAAGAAGTCCTCGACCTCGGCGAAGAGCCGGAAGCTCTCCAGCACCGCGGTCTCGTCGCAGCTGGCCACCCAGCGCGCGCGCAGCTCGAGCTCCGGCTCCGGCCAGCGCGGGTAGAAGCGCCGGACCTCGTCGGCGTTCGTCCCGCGCTGCCCCTCGTGCAGCTGCTCGAGGAACGCCTCGCGGGTGGTGGGATACCCGCCGCGCCCCGGCCCGCTCAGCGGGGGGTCGATGATGATCGAGCCGCCGAAGGGCACGGCGCTGCGGGCGGCTGCGTAGCTGGCGACGCGGGCGCCCATGGAGTGGCCCAGCAGCAGCGGGGCCTCCAGGCCGAGCGCGCCGGCGACGGCCTCGACGTCGGCCAGGTAGTCGGCGACCGCGTAGGACGGGCCGGTGTCCGACAGGCCGCGGCCGCGCAGGTCGATCACGACCGGGCGCACGAGGTCGCGCAGCTCCCGGACGACGAAGTCCCAGGTGATCGCCGGGCTGGTGATGCCGGGCAGCACGACGAGCGGCCGGCGGTCGCCGCCGTAGTCGAGGACGTGCAGGGACACCGGCCCGCTGTCGACCCAGCGGCTCTCGGCGTCGATGGCGTCGAGGTCGGCGCGGGCCGCCTCGCTGACCCTAGGCCCCGACACCGCCGGCCTCCTTCTCGGACGCCAGCTCGGCGATGAGCGCATCGCCCAGCTGCGACGTCGTCCAGGTCCCGCCCTGGTCGGGCGTGCCGCCGGTCGCCGTCACCCGGTCCAGCGCGTCGTTGAGGCGCTCGGCCGCTTCGGGCCGGCCGAGGCCGTGCTCGAGCAGCAGCGCAGCCGACCGGATGGTCGCCGTCGGGTTGGCGATCCCCTGCCCGGCGATGTCGGGCGCCGTGCCGTGGACCGGCTCGAACAGCCCGGGCGCCCCGTCGCTCAGGCAGGCCGACGCAGCCTCGCCGAGGCCGCCGGTGAGCGCCGCGGCGATGTCGGACAGGATGTCGCCGAACGTGTTCTCGGTGACGATGACGTCGAACTGCGTCGGGTCCTGGACCATCCGCATGGCGGCGGTGTCGACGAGCAGGTGGTCGAGCGTCACGTCGGGGAACTCGGCCGCCATCTCCTCGGCGACCCCGCGCCACATGCGCGACGTCGCCAGGACGTTGGCCTTGTCGACCGAGGTGAGCTTGCCGGAGCGGGCGCGCGCGAGCTCGAAGCCCTTGCGGACCACGCGCCGGACCTGGTCGGGGTGATACTCGCAGGTGTCGAAGACCGTGCCGTCGGGACGCGTGCCGCGGGCGCCGAAGTACAGGCCGCCGATCAGCTCACGCACGATCATCAGGTCGATCCCGTCGCCCGTCGAGGGCCGCAGGTTGGCGTAGACGTCCAGCTCGCGCCGCAGCGCGAACATGCCGTCCTCGGGGTTGCGCGCGGCCCACGCGTAGTCCCCGGAGCCGACCGCGCCCATCAGCACCGCGTCGGCGTTGCGGCAGGCCTCGAGCGTCGCGGCCGGCAACGGGTCGCCGAAGGCCTCGATCGCGGCGGCGCCGATGGCGTGCTCGGTGAGCGTGAGCCCGGGGTCGACGGCGACGAGGACGCGGGCGGCCTCGGCGACGACCTCCGGCCCGATGCCGTCGCCCGGGAGCAGGACGACGTTCATGGCGCCGGCACCTCCGCGGGCGCGAGGCCGCCGAGGTACTGCAGCGCGTCCTCGAGGTCGATGACGTCGCCGTACTTGGCGTCGATGTCGAAGAGGTTCGCGTCGTGCGGGCCCGGCGCCCGGTCGCCGACGCAGTCGCGCGGCACGAGCACCGGGAAGCCCGACTGGACGGCGTCGACGACGCTGGCGCGGACGCAGCCGCTGGTCGTGGCGCCGCAGATGACGACCGTGTCGACGCGGAGGCTGGTCAGCGTGGCCGCCAGATGCGTGCCGAAGAACGCCGACGCACCCTTCTTGACGATGAGCGGGTCGTGCGGCCGGCGCGGCAGGCGCGGATCGATGTCGACGAGCTCGGAGCCGGAGCGCAGCACGCGCAGCCCCGGGGCCTTGTCGAGCCACGCGTAGGCGCTGCCGTCGGCCTCGGCGGGGTCGTACGCGATGGTCGTGTAGACCACGGGGGCGGCGATGGCGCGCGCGGCGTCGACCAGGCGCTTGGTGGCGGTCACGACCTCGGTGAGGTCCGTGCCCGTCGGCCACTGCGGCTCGGTGAACCCCCGGCTGAGGTCCACCACCACGATGCCCGGCCGGCCCCCCCGGCGCACCGGCGCGCCGAACCCAGCGCGCTCGTAGGTGTCTTCGGTGTTCTCGTCGTACATTGGCTCAGCAGCGTTGCATACATGTATACGCTGTGCAAGAGGCGCCGATTCTGTGGGTCGTACGCTGACCCGCCTAAGATCCCTGGCGTGTCCTTCAGCGTCGATCAGTCCGCCGTCTTGGGAGAGAAGACGAGCGTCGCGGCCGCGCGCCTGCTCCGCCAGGCGATCCTGTCGGGCGAGCTGCCCGCCGGGCAGATCCTCGGAGAGGAGAGCCTGGCGCGCCAGCTCGGCATCAGCCGCACCCCGATCAGGGAGGCGCTGCTGCGGCTGCACTCCGACGGGCTCGTGGAGATGCTGCCCAACCGGCCCGCGGCCGTCCGGAGCTTCGACGGCAACGATCTGCACGAGCTGCACTCCCTCCGGGCCATCCTCGAGGGCCACGCGGCGCGCATCGCCGCCGAGCGCCTGACCGACGCGGACTTCGTGAAGCTGCAGGCCAGTTGCCGGCGCTACGGCGAGCTGCAGAAGGAGGACACCGACCTCCCGAGGCTCGTCGACGAGAACTTCGCGTTCCATCGCACGATCATCGAGGCGGCCGGCAGCGAGCGCCTCACGGCGATGATCCGCCAGGTGTCCGCGGTGCCGCTGATCTACAAGTCCTACATGACGTACTCGGCCGAGAACCGCACGACGGCGTGGAAGCACCATCTGGGGATCCTCGAGGCGCTGGAGGCCCGGGACGCCCCGGAGGCCGAGACGCGCATGAAGGCGCACATCGAGTGGGCGCGCGACGTGGCCCTCGAGCACTTGCGCCTCGTGACCGATCCGGCGACGGCGGCGGCCGAGACGGCCTGACCGCGGTGGCCGGGGCGACCGCCCGACCCCGTGGGCATCAGCCCACAGGGTCATGCGGCCGGGCGGCTCAGGGCTTGGGCGCCTGCAGCCGCTGCTCGGCGGCCACGGCCGCGGGGGCGTCGTGCACCACGTGGGCCGACGGGTGCGCGCCGGAGAGCGTCACGAGCCGGTCGGCGCCGGCGGCGGGCAGCACCTCGTAGGTGGGCCAGCGGATCACCTGGGGCTGCTCGGTCGCGTCGCGGCCCGGATCGCGCAGCTCCAGGGGCTTGCCGTCGGCGGCCGAGACCCACAGCGTCCAGACCGGCCGGCCGACGTCGGGCTTCAGCGAGACGGCCCAGGCGTCGACGCCGTTGTGGACCTCGCGCCCGGTGACCGTCATTCGCCCTTCCTGGAGCAGGATCCGGACCTTGGCGACGATGGGGTCGGCGGCAGGTACGGCGCCGACGCCGGCCTTGCCGGCGGGCGCGCCCGGCACCTTCGTCCCGGCACCCTTGTCCTTCGGCGGTGGCGGCGCGTCGTAGATCGTGTCGGTGGCCGGGTCGTAGAGCGCGTCGCCGGACGTCTCGAACGTGTGCGAGCCTTCGGTTCGCACACGCTCGGTGCCGGGCTCGTCCACTGACTGCCAGAGCTCGCGCGTGGTCGTCTGCGCGCCCTGGGTCTCGACGCTGCGGACGTGCAGGACCGTGCCCGACGGTGGGCTCAGCCAGCGCAGGGTCTGCGTGATCGCCGAGGCCGAGGTCGGGCCGCCCACGTCGCCAGGCCCGCCGCCGAGCATCACGAGCGCGGTGGCGGACAGCGTGACGCCGGTCGCCACGGGGATGGCGACCGCCCGCGGGACGGTGCGGCGTCGCGCGATCGGCTGCTCGCGGACGCGCGCCAGCAGCTCGGCGTCGTAGGCCTGTGCGTCGGCGCGGGCCGCGTGCGGACGTGCCGCCCGCAGCCGGCGCTCGAGGTCGGTCACATCGTGTTCCATTGCGTCTGCTCCTTGGTCGTGGTCGGGCTCAGGGCGGCGCGCAGCCGGCGGCGCGCTCGGGCCGCGCGCATCCGGAACGCGGCGGGGGTGATGCCGAGCGCTTGGGCGGCATCGGCGCTCGACAGGTCGAACCAGGCGGTCAGCACGACCGCCTCGCGGTCCAGCGGGGAGAGCTCCAGCAGCGCGGCGCGCAGCTCGCCGTCGGCGACCTGATCGGCGGGGTCCGGGCCGGGCGTCTGCGGTTGGAGGTCCAGCAGCGCGTGCAGCGCGCCGGCGCGCCGGCGGCTGCGGCGCGTGTTGGCCAGGACGCGGCGGGTGACGCCGATGAGCCACCCCAGCTCGCTGCTGCGCGGGATGTCGCGCTGGCGGCGCCAGGCGATGGCGTAGGCCTCGGCGACCGCGTCGTCGGCGTCCTCGCGCGACGCCATGGAGCGGGCATAGGCGAGCACGCGGGGATAGGTCGCGCGGTAGAGCTCTTCGAAGTCCACGCTGGGCAAGTGTCCGTACGGTCGCCGATCGCAACCGGCGGCGCGAGCCCGACGTGGACGGCGCCGCCTCAGCGGCCGTCGGCGGCGGCCAGGCGCTCGTGGCGCTGCGCCCATGTGAACTCCGTGAGGCTGACGGTCACCGCCCCGTCGGTCCGCGGCACCGGTCCCGGAGTCATCCGTCCTCTCACGCGGTACGCCCGGCCTCTGCCGCCTCGCAGAGCGCGCGCACGGCCTCGAGCTCCTCTTCGACGGTGGCCATCTGCCGGGCGACGGCGGTCTCTGTCGTGCCGTCCGG
>JAWVGD010000646.1:0-7304 GCA_033855515.1 Baekduia sp. | reverse complement strand
GGGCCCTCGTAGAACTCGAGGTACTCCTCGATCTGCGACTTGCGCTGGGCCTCGGCCGGCTCGTTGATCGGGAACTTCACCGAGCCGGAGCCGTTGGTGACGACCTTCGACATCAGGGCCGAGTACTCGGTGGAGATGGCCTCGTCGGTGAAGTGGAGCATCTCCTTCATGTTGAAGACGTCCTCGTAGTACGTCACCCACGGGTCCATGTGCTCGACGTTGCCGACGATGTGGTCGACGCCGAGCAGCATGCCGGTCTCCTCGCCGAGGTCGCGGGCCTCGTAGCCCGGCAGGAACGGCCCGCGGTAGACGCCGCGCTCGACGAACGTGTGGATCGTCTCGCCGTAGGTCGCGATCGACGCGAGCCGGACGACGCCGTGCTCGTCGGAGATCTCATGGGGCTCCGTGACCGGGGCGGCACCGCGCGCCGTCGCCTCGCGGAACGCGTCGTCGACGCTCGGGACGCCCAGCGCGATGACCTTCACCCCGTCGCCGTGCCGGTGCTGATGGGCGGCGATCGGCGAGTCGGACCGCAGCGCGCCCGACACCACCAGCCGGATGCGCCCCGACTGCAGGACGTGGGAGACCTTGTCGCGCGACCCGGTCTCCAGGCCGGCGTAGGCGACCTCCTTGAAGCCGAACGCGTGGACGTAGAAGTAGGCGGCCTGCAACGCGTTGCCGACGAAGATCTCGACGTGGTCGATGCCGTGGAGCGGCATGTAGTCGTCGACCTTGGCCGTGGCGACCGTGGGAGCTGCGGTTTCCGGCGTCATGGAGGACATGGTCCTCGTGACGCTTGGTGAACGCAATGGCGTTCCGTTGTCCATTTCGCCTTATGCTCTGTCGCCATGGACGACATTGACCAGCGAATCGTTGTTCTCCTGCAGCAGCGCGCGCGCCGGTCGTTCCAGGACATCGGCTCGCACGTCGGCCTCACCGCACCCGCCGTCAAGCGCCGCGTCGACCGGCTCGAGGAGCAGGGCGTCATCCGGGGCTACGCCGCGATCGTCGACCCGGCGTCGATCGGCTGGCCGACGCACGCGATCGTGTCCTTGGTGTGCGAGGGCCGGATGTCGGCGGCCGAGGTCACCGACGCCGTCTCGCGCCACCCCGAGGTCGTGAGCGCGTTCACGGTCGCCGGTGAGGCCGCCGCCGTCCTGCACGTGCGCGCACGCGACAACGCGCACCTGGAGCGCACGCTGGAGCGCCTGCGCGACACCCCCGGGATCATCAGGACCCAGAGCCAGATCGTGCTGTCCACGCTGCTCGAGCATCCCGTGTTCTCGCCGGGCTGACCGCAGGGAAGTGAAACGGCACGGTCGTGACGACCACCTTGCGCTGCGACCGCAGCCCGCGGCGGATCCGCGGCCCCAGGTCGCCGTGCAGCAGCCGCTGCAGCCACTGCGCGACGACGAGCTCCCCCAGCACCACGGTCATCGTGAGCTCGGGCTGCTGGCCGTGCAGCGCCTCGACGTAGCGGACGAACGGCACCACGACGGCCCGGTAGGGCGAGATCACGACCTCGAGCGGGACGGGGTCCCCCCAGGCCCGCCATGCCGCGAGGAACTGTCCCGCGTGCTCCTCATCGGCGCACAGATGGACGGCCAGCAGCGGCTTGCCCAGCGACCCGGCGTAGGCGAGGGCCCGCGCGCTGATCTGGTCGAGCGCGGGGACGGCCACGACCACGAGGTGCCCGGGCGGCTTCGGCCCGGCGACCACGTCGATGGCATCGGCCGCCGTGGCATCGAGCGCGACCGCCCGCTCGACCGCGTCGTAGTGACGCCGGATCGCCGAGCTGGCCGCGACGATCGCCGCGACCGTCGCGAGCGCCACCCAGGCGCCGTGGGTGAACTTCGTCGCGGCGGCGGCCAGGAAGACGAGGCCGGAGAGGATCCCGCCGAGGGCGTTGACGGCGAGGCTGCGGCGCCAGCGCGCACCGCGCTCGCGTCGCCAGTGCACGACCATGCCGGCTTGGCAGAGGGTGAAGGCCAGGAACACGCCCACCGCGTAGAGCGGGATCAGGCGCTGCGTGCTCCCGCCGCCCAGGCAGAAGACGACGCCCGCGGCGGCGCCGAGCGCGAGGATCCCGTTGCTGTACGCCAGCCGATCCCCGACGTGGCGGAACAGGCGCGGCGCGTGGCGGTCGTTCGCCATCAGGGACAGCAGGCGCGGGAACCCGTTGAACGCCGTGTTGGCCGCGAGCAGCAGCACCGCCGCCGTCGCCGCCTGCGTCCAGCCGTACAGCACGCCGCCGCCGAAGCTCTCCCGCGCGAGCTGCGAGAGGACCGTCTCGCCCGGTCGCGGCACGACGCCGTCGGACTCGACGAGCGCGATCGTGCCGGCGAACAACGCCATCAGCAAGGCCACCATGACGGTCAGCGTCGTGCGCGCGTTGCGCACCTGGGGCGCCTTGAACGCGGGCACGGCGTTCGAGATGGTCTCGATGCCCGTCATCGCCGTCGAGCCGGACGCGAACGCCCGCAGCACCAGCAGCAGCCCGACGCCCTCGGTCGCTCGGGGCGCGGGCGCCGCCGGCGAGGCCGGGCCGCCGGCGATCGCCTGCCACAACCCCGTCGCCACGAGCACGCCCATGGCGGCGATGAACGCGTACGTCGGCGCGGCGAACAGCGCCCCGGCCTGGCGACGCCGCGCAGGTTCACCGCCACCAGGAGACCGATCACCCCGGCGCCGAGCGGGACGGCGCTGCCACCCAGCGCGGGGATCGCAGACCTGACCGCGTCAAGCCCCGAGGCGACCGAGACCGCCACGGTCAGCACGTAATCGGTGATCAGCCCACCCGCCGCCAGCAGACCGGCCAGGCGCCCCAGGTTCGCACCGGCGACGACGTAGGAGCCGCCCCCGTGCGGGTAGGCGCCGATCGTCTGGCGGTACGACATCCCGACCGCCAGCATCAGCACCGCGATGACCCCCGCAACCGGCAGCGCGAGCGCCAGGCCCGCGGAGCCGCCGAGCACGAGCACGGCGAGCATCGCCTCCGGGCCGTAGGCCACCGACGAGAGCGCGTCCGCCGAGAGAACCGGCAGCGCGACGCGCTTCCGCATCCGCTCCTGCGCGACCGCGCTGGTCCGGAGCGGCGCGCCGAGCACGGCGCGCAGCAACCCCCGGCCCAGCCGGCGGGGCGCGGTGACGGGGTCGCCCGCGGCCGCCGTCGCCTCGAGCTCCCCGGTCCCGTTCTCGGCGGTGCGGACCGAGACGAACCGGACCCGGCCCCGCCGTTCGATCGTCGCCGGATAGCGGGACAGGCCCGGGTCGACGGGAAGCGGCGCGCCCGGCAACGCCTCGGCCTCGTGCGGGCCTCCGGCGTTGGGGTCCATGCCCGCATCGTCGGGCGGCCGGCCGCGACCGGCAAGCGCCGATCGCGTGTCGCTGAGCGGCGGCCGCGATCACCGCTTCACCAATTCGCGTCGCTTTCGGGGCGGCACGACGGCAGAAGTCCGGCTGCCCTGACCCTCGAACGGGCACTCGCCGGGGCGACAGGACCCTCCCCTGCGCGGAACATGTACAGCATGCTCACGCCCCACGTCACCGAGTTGGTTCGCCAGGGACATGCTGTGACACCACCCCTGCGTCAGCGTGAGCCCCGCAGGTCGTCGCGCGAGCCGATGGCGGCCGCTGCTCAGCGACCCGAGCTGCGCAGGTAGGTCAGCGCGGCGAGCACGCGCCGGTGCTCATCAGGGCTCTGGCCGAGCCCCAGCTTGCTGAAGATGTGCGTCACGTGCTTCTCGACCGCCGCGTCTGAGACGTACAGCGCTTGGGCGATCCCATGGTTGGACTTCCCCTCCGCCACGGCGCCCAGCACTTCCCGCTCTCGCGGGCTCAGGAGGTCCAGCGGGCTGTCGCCGCGCCGGCGGCCGAGCATCCGCCCGACCACCTCCGGGTCGAGCGCGCTGCCGCCCGCGGCGACCCGGCCGACCGCGTCGGCGAACGCCTCGACGTCGCCCACGCGCTCCTTGAGCAAGTACCCAACCCCTTCGGGTCGCTCACCGATGAGGTCGATCGCGTAGTCCTCCTCGTAGAACTGCGAGAGGACCAGGATTCCGGTGTCCGGCCGCAGGCGCCGCAGCTCCAGCGCCGCGCGCAGACCGTCGTCGCCGAGCCCGGGCGGCATCTGCACATCGACCACCGCGACGTCCGGCCGGTGCGCCAGGGCCTTGCGCAGGAAGTCCTCCGCGTCGCCCGCCTGACCTACGACGTCGAAGCCGGCATCGACCAGCACCCGCACGACCCCGGTCCGGAGCAACACGTCGTCCTCGCCGACCACAACCCGTATGCCTTCGGCCACATCAGCCACGGTACTCCGCCTCCCCGGACCGCGGCTAGTCGCCCGCCAGCAGGCGAACCAGCGGAGCGTTGGGCAGCTCGTCCTTGGGGACGAACGCCAGCGCCGCGCGGTGGTCGTAGGTTGGGATCTCGCCTTCGGCGTCGCTGTCGCTCGACGTCAGCACGACGCGCGGTGCCCACGGCAGCGCGGCGAGCTCCAGCCCGAGGACGATCCCGCTGCCGTCGGGAAGTCGGACGTCGACCAGGATCGCGTCGGGTCGCAGCGCCAGCGCCGTGGTCATGCCCGACGCGACGGTCTCCGCCTGGCCGACGATGTCGAAGCCGCAGGACGTGAGGATGCGCACGGCCAGCCCCCGGAAGGCGGCATCGTCGTCCACGACAAGTACGGAAATGTCCACCACGACGATCTTCCCACCGCCGCGCAGGTGTGGGGGTAGGGAAAACCCGAACCACCACCAAGAGGTCCGGCTAGCCCGACTTGGCGGTCAGGTCAGTCCGACCGGAAGATCGGGTTGGGCGGGCTGGCGCCCTGCCCTGAGGGCGAGGACCTTTTGTCCATGCCCTCCGCACTCCGCCTCGCAACGGTCGACGAGCTCGCCCACGGCGGCACGACGGCGGCGCGCCACCTTCGGCTCGTCGCGCCGCTCACCGTCCGGGTGGTCATCGCCGACGACCTCGCGCTGCACCGTGCCGGGCTCCGCGCCCTGCTCGAGGGCGAAGACGACATCGTGGTGGTCGGCGAGGCGTGCCGCGGACACGAGGTTGCGGCCTTGTCCCGCGACCTGCGCCCCGACGTCGTGGTGCTCGATCTCGACTGCGCCGAGCTGCAGGTCCTCGAGACCGCCTGGCAGATCGTCACCGACCCCAAGCTCGCCGACGTCGGCGTGCTGATCCTGACGCGCCCGGGCCTCACCTGCGACGCCCCGTACGGCCGGCAGGGCGGGGCGTGCCGCTTCCTCGTCAAGGACAGCGCCCCGTCCGAGCTCGTGGCCGCCGTGCGGGAGCTGGCCTCCCGGCCGCGCCGCGCCGAGCCATGCGATCCGAACCGCGTTCACCGCTTTCGTCGCATCCGGGAGGAACGGTCATGGAACTCCGTCATCTGAGGTACTTCGTGGCCGTCGCCGAGGAGCTGCACTTCCGCCGGGCGGCGGAGCGGCTCCATGTCGCGCAGCCGGCGGTCAGCGAGCAGGTGCGCAAGCTCGAGCAGGAGCTCGGCGTCCGGCTCTTCGACCGCAACCAGCGTCGCGTCGAGCTGACCGATGCCGGGTCCGCGCTCCTGGTGGAGGCCCGCCACGTCCTCCGTCAGGCCCAGGTCGCGCAGCAGGCCGCGCGTGGAGCGCGGGACCGCGCGACGCAGCGCCTACGCATCGGATACGTCGCCGACGCGCTTCCGGGCGCCGTCCCTCGCGCGCTGAGGAGCCTCGCCACCGGCGTGCCCCGGGTGCAGACCAGCCTGGAGACCGGGCCGGCCGTCAGCCTCATCGATGCCGTCCGCGATGGCCGCCTGGACGCCGCGGTCGTGTGCCTCCCGGCCGCGACCGCCGGGCTTCACGTGAAGGGGCTCGGCCGGCAGCGCGCGGTGGCCGCCCTGCCCGCCGGCGATGCCCGCGCGGTGCGCGCCGCGATCGACCTCGAGCAGATCGCGCCCGAGCGCATCGTCGTCCTGCCGCGGCCGGCGAACCCCGCGTTCTACGACGCCGTCGTCGCCACGTGCCGCCAGGCCGGCTTCTCCCCCATCCTCGTGGAGCTCGCCGAGCCCCACGTCGAGCACGCGCTGCTGGCGGTGACGTCCGGCGCAGGCATGGCGCTGCTCCCCGAGTCGGTCGCCGATCGCTACATCGCGCCGGGCATCCGGTTCCTTCCGGTGGCGGCGCCCGACCTGCTCTGCGAGACCGCCGTGGTCACCCGCGCGAACGCCGACCACGGCCCGACCGCCACGTTCCTGGACGCGCTGTCGCGCGCGAACCGGCTCAGCGCCGTGCCCGACCCGGCCCGCTCGCTCCCCGTGGCCGCCTGACGCACCGCCGCGGGGACGCCGTGCCCTGAACAACGGATCGCGAACGCGTATCGCCGGCCTCGGTGGCGGACCTACACTCGCCCGGGTGCCTGCCGCCGACGGAGCCACGGATCGCGCCCAGCGACCGCGGTCGCCGCTGGCGGGCGTGCTGGTCGCGGGCATCGTCGTGGCCGCGGTCACGCTGCTGCTGTATCCGCTGACCGGGCTCGACCCGGGCGTGTCGAGCGGGTCGCTGTACGTGCTCGGCGCCCTGCTCGTCTCCACGTACTGGGGCCTGTGGCTGGGTGTGCCGACCGCGCTGGCGAGCGTCGTCGCGCTGACCTACTTCCACGCACCGCCGTACCACAGCTTCAGGATCGCGCACCGCTCCGACGCCGCCGCCATCGGGGTGGTGCTGCTCACCTCGCTCGTGGCCAGCGTGATCGCCGACCGCGCCCGCCGCCGCGCCGAGGACGCCCATCACCGCTTGGTGCTCGAGGAGCAGCTGCGGCACGCCGACAGCGAGCGCCTCCGGCTGGACGGCGTGCGCGTCTCGAGCGCCCGCATGCTCGAGGCGGCCGACGAGGAACGCCGCCGCGTGGTGCGCGACCTGCACGACGGTGCCCAGCAGCGCCTCGTCCACACGGTCATCACCCTGAAGCTGGCCCGGCGCGCCCTCGAGCAGCACGACGCGTCCGCGCCGGAGCTCGTCGGCGACGCGCTGGAGTACGCCGAGCAGGCGATGGTCTCGCTGCGCGAGCTGTCGCACGGCATCCTGCCGTCGACGCTGACCCGCGGCGGGCTGCGGGCCGGGATCGCCCAGCTCGCCTCGCGCGCGCCGCTGCCGGTCACCGTCGAGGTCCCCGGCCAGCGGCTGCCCGCGCCGATCGAGGCCACCGCGTACTTCGTCGTCGCCGAGGCGCTCACGAACGTCGTCAAGCACGCGCACGCCAGCAGCGCCAGCGTGTCGGCGGTGGTCGGCGATCGCACCCTGCACGTCGAGGTC
>JAWVGD010000645.1:0-2672 GCA_033855515.1 Baekduia sp. | reverse complement strand
GTGCGGCAGCTCGTCGTCCCCGGAGACCACGACCACGGCGCAGTCGCCTCCGGACTACCCCGCTCAGGGCATCAGCTTCAAGGCGCCGGCCGGCTGGACGGTCGACGCGGGCAAGGGGCACCTCGTCGCCACGGCGCAGGCCGGCCAGGCGACCGTGGCGGTCTGGCGCTATCCGCGCAAGCAGAAGCTGCCGAAGTCCAAGGGCGAGCTGAAGGCGGCCCGCGACGCGCTGCTGAAGGCCTCCCACAAGCGCGACGTCACGTTCGAGGAGATCAAGACCGCGCCCACGATCGTCGACGGGGCACCCGCCGTGCAGATCCGCGCCCGCGAGCACATCGCCGGGCAGCCGCGGACCGTCCGCTCGACGCACATCTACGCCCACGGGGCCGAGATCGTCATCGACGCGTACGCCGACGCCGACAGCTTCCGCCAGACCGACGCCACCGTGTTCCGGCCGCTGCTGCGGTCGCTGCGCGTCTCCGTACCGCAATGAGCGCGCGCGTCGCCGTCGTCGTCCTCGATGCCTGCGGCGTGGGCGAGCTCCCCGACGCCGCCGACTACGGAGACGCCGGCGCCGACACGCTGCCCCACGTCGCGCTCGCCGTCGGCGGCCTCCGGGTGCCGACGCTCGCCCACCTGGGCTTGGGCAACATCACCAAGATCCTCGGCGTGCCGCCCGCGGCCGGCCCCGTCGTCCACGGGCGCCTGCATCCGCTCGGGCCGGGCAAGGACTCCACGACCGGTCACTGGGAGCTGATGGGCGCGGTGACGCCCACGCCGCTTCCGACCTATCCCGGCGGCTTCCCTCCGGACGTCCTGGCGCGGATCGAGACGGCGACCGGCGCCACGTTCTGCTGCAACGAGCCCTACAGCGGGACCGCGGTCATCGACGACTTCGGCGAGCACCATCTGCAGACCGGCGAGCTGATCCTCTACACCTCGGCCGACTCGGTCCTGCAGGTCGCCGCGCACGCGGACGTGCTCCCCGAGCCCGAGCTGCACGCGCTGTGCGCCACGATCCGCGGGGTGATGACCGGCGAGCACGCGGTCGGGCGGGTGATCGCGCGGCCGTTCACGGGTGCGCCCGGCGCCTTCGAGCGCACGACGGGGCGCAAGGACTTCTCGGTCGACCCCCCGTCGCGGACCTACCTCGACGAGCTGCAGGACGACGACGTCCCGGTCCACGCCGTGGGCAAGGTGCGCGACCTGTTCGCCGGGCGCGGCATCACCGAGGCGCACGCGGGCAAGACGAACACCCAGGCGCTGGCGGCGACGACCGACCTGCTGCGCGACCTCGAGCGCGGCCTGATCTTCACCAACCTGGTCGAGACCGACCAGCTCTACGGCCACCGCAAGGACGTCGAGGGCTTCCACGCGGCGCTGCAGGAGATCGACGCAGCCGTCGGCCGGTGGCTCACGCTGCTGGGCCCCGAGGACCTGCTCATCCTGACCGCCGACCACGGGGTCGATCCGGAGACGAGCCACAGCGACCACACGCGTGAGCACGTGCCGCTGCTGGCGGTCTTCGACGACGCCGACGCCCACCGGCACGACGGCCCGATGGCCGATGTGGGGGCGACGGTGCTGCAGTGGCTGACCGGCCGCGAGGTCCCGCAGATCCCGGGCGCCCCGTTCGCCGTGCGCCCGCTCGCCTAGTTCTGGAAGCGCGGGTCGCCGGACGCCCGCAGCTCCGGGAGACGGCGTCCGTGGCGTCGCGCCCGCCACCTACAGTGCAGGGCAGCGATGCCCGAGCTTCCCGAGGTCGAGACGATCCGCCGTCAGCTCGCGCCCCACGTGGAGGGGCGCGTCCTCGAGCGCGTCGAGATCCTCGACGCGCGGTGGGCGCTCCCGCTGGCGCCGGTCGAGCTGACCGATGCGATCGAGGGTCGCCGTGTCGAGCGCCTGGACCGTCGCGGCAAGTACTTCGTGTTCGCGCTCGAGGACGAGGTCTTCCTGCTCGTCCACCTGCGGATGACCGGCAACCTGCTGCTGGACCCCGCGCCCGACACGCCGTATCAGCGGGTGGTCTTCACCCTCGGCGACGGCCAGCAGATCCGCTTCTGCGACCCGCGCCGGTTCGGCACGGGCGAGCTCGCGATCGGCGAGGCGGGGCTCGAGGCGTTCTTCGCGGGCAGGCTCGGGATCGAGCCGCTCGGCGACGAGCTGACCGGGCCGCGGCTGCGCGCGCTGGCGCGTGGGCGCCGCGCGCCGGTCAAGGCGTTCCTGCTGGATCAGCGCCACATCGCCGGCGTGGGCAACATCTACGCCGACGAGGCGCTGTTTCGCGCGCGGATCCATCCGCTGCGCCCCGCGGGTTCGCTCAAGCCCGCGCAGTACGAGGCGCTGGCCGAGGCGGTCCGCGACGCGCTGAGCGCCGGCCTGGCCGCGGGCGGGGCGACGATCGACGACTTCCGCCACGCCGACGGCGTCGAGGGCGCCTTCCAGAACGAGTTCCAGATCCACCTGCGCGAGGGTGAGCCCTGCCTGGGCTGCGGCGCCGAGGTGGTCAAGATGGTCGTCGGGGGGAGGGGCACCTACGTGTGCCGGACGTGCCAGATTCCTCCGCGCCGGCGCCGTTGAGGTCAGGCCGCGGCGTGGCCCACCAGTTCGCGCAGGCGGCCGGAGCGGTCGGCCTGCGCGAGCTCCATGAAGCCGCCGATGAGCTCGTCTTC
>JAWVGD010000644.1:0-22634 GCA_033855515.1 Baekduia sp. | reverse complement strand
AGGCCGCCCAGGGTGCTCTCGGCGTGGTTGGCCACGAGCTGCGGATCCGAGGTCGCCAGGAACATCCGCCCCGCGCCGAGCTCATCGGCCGAGCACACCGCCGCGCCCGGCCGCGGCGAGTAGCGCTTGAGGCACGCGACGACCTGCTGCACGTCGAAGTAGGCGGCCCGGTACTCGGCCGGGTTCGAGCGCACGCCCGACACCGCGGCGACGAGCAGGCCCTCGGGACACAACTCGTCGCAGATCTCGTGCAGCAGGTGCTTGACGCGGTCGACGAACTCCAGCTCGTCGACGCCGTCGGGCAGCGAGAGCAGGGCTGCGACGCCCGCCGACGTCGCGATCGCCTGGACCGTGAGGTCGGGCGCGCGGTCCGCGAACGCCCGCACGATCGCGCGGAAGTCGAGGATCCGGCGGTCGCGGTCGTCGCGCGCGCAGATGAGCGTCACGACGCGCGGGATGTCGAGCCGCACGCCGAGGCGGTCGGCGCGGCGCTTGGCCAGCGCGACGTCCGAGCATCCGCCCAGCAGCTCGGCGGCCAGCGACGCGCCGGCGTTCCAGTCGGCCTCGATCGCACGACGCTCCGTCGTGACCTGCAGTGCGACGAGCGTCGCGGCACGGCGCAGCGTCAGCAGATCACCGCCGCTGAAGCGGCGCTTGTGCTCCATGACCACGAGGTGGCCCCAGATCTGGGAGCCGACGAGCACGGGCGCCACGACGTAGCGGTGCAGGATCCCCGCTGCCGGCAGCGGGCCGACGAGGAACGCACGGCTGCCCGCGTGCGCGGCGCGCGCCTCCTGGACCTCGGGCCGCTCGACGTGCGGAGCCTCCAGCAGCCGCGGCGCGATCCCGTCGTCGGCGCCGGGCGGGACCGCGGTGGCCAGGCGGTCACCGTCGGCGCCGTGCACGGCGCACGGCTTGCCCAGCAGCTCGGCCAGCGTGCCGAGCAGCTCGTCGAGCGACTTGCCCTCCAGCACGAGGTCGCTGAGGCGCTCGTCGACCGCGGTCGCACGGCGCAGTGCCCGGATCTGGCGCTGCTGGGCGTCGAGCTGCGCGCGCAGGAGCGCGCGCGACTGCCCGTCCATGACGGCGACGGCGGCCAGCCCCGCGAACGTGAACGCGAGGTCCGCGTGTTCCTGGGTGAACTCGTGGCGCCGGTCGACGTTGTCCAAGAAGACGACCCCGATGACCTCGTCCTTGAAGACCATCGGCACCGCCATGATCGACCGGATCTTCCAGTAGCGCACCGTGGACTGCACGGAGCGCGGGTCGGTGGCGGCGTCGGCGATGATCACCGGCCGCAACGTCTGCAGCAGCTCGGCGGTGATGCCGTCGGCCGGCACGCCGGCCAGCGACCGCTTGATGTCGGCGCCGAGCTCCTGCTGCCCCACGTGGCCGACGCAGCCGCGGAACACGCCCGCGCTCTCGTCCCGCAGGTGGATGCTGCAGCGGTCGACCCCCACGAGCGCGCTGATCTGGCGTGCGACGACCTCGAGCAGCTCGTCGATGTCCGAGCTGCCCTCGACGGCCGCCGCGACGAGCGCGAACGCGGCGATTGCACGCCGCAGGCCCTCGGCGTCGGGCGACGCCTCGCGGTCGGCGATCTCGGGACCGAGCAGCCGCCCGTCCCGCTCCAGCGTGATGTCCAACTCGACCCCTCCTCCTCAAGCCGATCGCTGACCCGACCGGTGACCTCGCCGACGCTAGACCGCCACGCGGCGCGCGTCGTCGTCCTCCGCGCCCCATCCCGACGCCCAACCTTGTGGTCGGACGACAAAGAAGCGCGGGCGGCGACGCCGCATGCGCGTACGATCCGCCGGCTCGCCCCCTGGGACAACCCCCAGCTGGGCGCGTCCTGTGACTCCACCAAGGTGGCGCCGGCGCAGCCGGCGCGCGCGCGGCGCGCGGGACTACGGTCGGCGCTTCATCGCCAACTCGCTTTGGAGGCACCATGGGCTTCGTCAAGCACCCCGAGGAGATCGCCCGCATCCAGGAGGCGCTGCGCCATCCGCGGTTCGTCAACGGCGAGATGCTGACGGTCGACTTCCTCACCGACCCGGCGGTGGTCGCGCGCATCCTCCCGCCCCCGCTCGAGCCGGCCGGCGCGCCGCGCGTCACCGCCATGATCGGCCGCTGGCAGTCCAACTGCGTCGGTGACTTCCACGGCGCCGCGATCTACGTCGCGGCGCGCCACGACGGTCTCGACGGCGACTACGTCCTGGCCATGTACATGGACAACGACGTCCCGACGATCTACGGGCGCGACCTCTTCGGCGAGCCCAAGAAGCTGGCCGAGAGCACCCTGCACCGCCACGGGGACACCTTCCATGGCTGGCTCGACCGCGGCGGCGTACGGCTGATGGAGCTGCACGGCGAGCTGCCCAACCAGCTCGGCAGCGCCGACGTCGAGGGCATCAACTACAACTTCAAGGCGCGCCCCAGCGCGGACGGCATCGGGCTGCAGGAGGACGCGATCCTCACGCGCGCGACGTTCCAGACCCATATCGTCTCCGCGCAGGACGGCGCCGGCAGCGTGGTGCTGCGCGGCAGCGTTCACGACCCGCTCGACGAGCTGCCGGTGCTCTCGGTGCTGCGCGGCGCGTTCATGGAATGCGATCTGATCGGCGCCTGCCAGGCAGTCGCCACCGTGCCGGCCGAGACGTTCCTGCCCTACCACCACGGCCGCCACGACGACTGGAGCGCGCTCGACACCGAGTCGGCGGCCCTGGTGCCCGTCGCCTGAGCCGGCGGCGATGGACCTGGTCGAGGAGTTCAGCTTCACCGCGCGGCTGGCGCCGTCGGTGCCGGTCGGCCCAGGGCCACTAGGCACGCGGCGCATCCGCGAGGTGCTCGGCGGCGAGGTGACGGGTGCGCGCCTGCGCGGCACGGTCGGCAGCGGCGGAGGCGACTGGGTCCTGATCGGCCCCGACGGCTGGGGCCGCCTGGACGTGCGCCTGACGATCACCACCGAGGACGGAGCGCACATCTACGTCCAGTACTTCGGCGTGGTCGAGTACACCGAGGCCGCGCTGGCCGCCAACGCCGGCACGCGTCCGAGCCGCTACGACGAGCACTACTTCCGCACCGCCCCGCGGCTGGAGACCGGCGACGAGCGCTACGCGTGGGTCAACCGCACGCTCTTCGTCGCAGAAGGCCGGCTGCATCCGGGCCCGATCGTCGAGTACCGCGTGCACCGCGTCACGTGATCGCGGCCTTCGTCCCCGCCAGGTAGGTGCTCTCGATCTCCCCCAGCCGCGATTGCGCCTCGCCGGCGGTGAGCGCCATCACGATGCGCCCGCGGCTCATGACGTAGACGCGGTCGGCGTAGCGCAGCGCCTTGCGCGCGTGCTGCTCGACGATCAGCGCACCCGCGCCGCCCTCGGTGGCCGCGACGCGCACGGCCGCGAGGAGACGGTCGACGACCAGCGGCGCCAGGCCGAGCGACAGCTCGTCGGCGAGCAGGACGCGCGGCCCGCGACACAGCGCGCGAGCCAGCGTGAGCATCTGCTGCTCGCCGCCCGAGAGCAGCCCGCCGCGTGTGTCCATGCACTTCTCGAGCTCGGGGAAGAGCGCCGTCGCGTCCTCCGCGCTCACCCCGCCGCAGCGCAGGTTGTCGCGTGCCGACAGCGCCTTGAAGACCGAGCGCTCCTCGGTGACGTAGGCCAGCCCGGCGCGGGCGCGGCGGTGCAGCGGCGCGTCGGTGGCCGCGTCGTCGAAGGCGACCTCGCCCGCCAGTTGGGGCAACTCGCCGCTGAGCGTGAGCATGGTGGTGGTCTTGCCGGCGCCGTTGGGACCGAGCAGGCACACGACCTCGCCGGCGCTGACCTCGAGGTCGAGGTCGTGGACGACCGGGCGCCCGGCGTAGCCGGCGCTCACGCCCCGGGCGGAGATGACGGTGCTCATCGGGGGACCTCCTTGGCGGCGGCGGCGGGCGCCGGCCCGGGCGCGGCATGGGCCGGCTCGTCGCCGTCGTCCTCGCCGAGGTAGGCGGACACGACGCGGCGGTCACGGCGGATCTCCTCCGGCGTGCCCGAGGCGATCTGGCGGCCGAAGTCCAGCACGACGATGTCGTCGCAGACCGACATGACGAAGTTCATGTCGTGCTCGACGAGCAGGATCGCCATCCCCCAGTCGTCGGCCAGGCGGCGGACGAGCTGGGCGAGCTCGGCGGTCTCGGCGTCGCCCAGGCCGGCGGCGGGCTCGTCGAGCAGCACGACGCTGGGCTGCGTCGCGACCGTGCGGGCGATCGCCAGCAGGCGGCGCTTGCCGTAGGGCAGGTCCTCGACGGTGCGGTCGAGATCGTCGCCCAGGCTGAACTCCCGGATCGCGCTGATGACCTCGCCGGGCAGCGGCGGGTTGACCGGCCACACGAGGTCGCGCAGGTAGGACGTGCGGTCGCGCGGGTCCGATGCGACCCGCAGGTTGTCGAGCACGGTCGAGTCCTCGAACAGCTCCAGCGACTGGAAGGAGCGACCCAGGCCCGCGCGGGCCCGCTTGGTCGCCGACCAGCGGGTGATGTCGGTCCCGTCGAGATGCAGGGTGCCGCCGGCCGTGCGGGCGAAGCCGGTCACCGCGTCGATCAGCGACGTCTTGCCCGCGCCGTTGGGGCCGATCAGGCCCGTCACGCGGCCGGGCACGACCTCGAGCGAGACGGAGTCCACGGCGACCGACGGGCCGTAGGTCACGGTCAGGTCACGCAGCTCCAGCCGGCGCGGCGCCACCGGCACGACCATGCGCTCCGGTAGCTCGCGCACCGCCGGCGGCCGGATCGCCAGGCGCGGGAAGCGACCCGCCAGCGCCGTGCGCAGGCCGCGGATCTGGTTGATCTGCTCGCGGGCGATCCCGTCCTGGTTGAGCAGGACGATCACCAGGATGCTGATGCCGCCGATCAGGTCGATGTACCTGCCGACGCTCGACGAGAAGATCGACGTGAGCAGCTGCTGGCTGAACGCGCCGGCGGCCAGCGTCGCGCCGATCACCGGACCCATCAGGAAGCCGAGCCCGCCCAGCAGCGCCAAGCCCACGTCGGTGATCGACGTGAAGTTCGTGAACTCGGTGTAGTCCACGCTGGACAGGCGGAACACCAGCAGGATGCCGCCCAGCGCCGAGATGGCCGCCGACAGGCCGAAGGCGTACAACTTGGCCGCGGGCACGCTGATGCCCAGCGCCGCAGCCGCACGCTCGTTGGTGCGCACCGCGATCATCCGCCGGCCGCTGCGCCCCCGGCGCACGTTGGCCACGACCACCACGCACGCCACGAAGAGCACCAGCACGAACAACCCGTAGCGCGTCGGGTGGCTGATCGAGTTGATGTCCCAGCCGAAGAGCTTGGCGTCGCCGACCTGCGTGCCGCCGATGCCGCCCGTGTAGGCCGGGTTGCGGAAGAGCATCAGCTCCATGGCCGTGCCCAGGCCGAGCGTCACGACCGCGAGGTTGATGCCGCGGGTCCGCACCGCCGGGATCGCGAACGCGACGCCGACGGGGACGGTGGCCACCACGCCGATGATCAGCGCCAGCCAGAACGGCGTGCCCTGGCTGGCCACCAGGCGACCCGCCACCCACGCGCCGAAGCCGGCGATGGCGTACTGCGCCAGCGAGAGCTGGCCCGCGTAGCCGGTGACGACGACGATCGACAGCAGGACGAACGCGGCGCAGAGCGTCACCGTGATCGCGTCCGTCCACTGGGTCGACAGCGTCGCCAGCAGCAGCGTCGTCAGGCCGGCGCCGAACCCGATCCCGCGCCAGTTGATCCGCCCGCTCCCGATCGAGGGGAGCCGCTGCAGGAAGTAGTCGCGCAGCGGCAGCGCCTGGCCCGTGATGACCAGCATGACGACGATCACGATGAACGGCACCGAGTCGCCGAAGCCCGGTTGGTGCACGTACCGGTTGAGCTCGGTCTGCGCGATCCCGATGGCGACTCCGGCCAGCAGCGCGGTCGGGAACGAGCGGAACTGCGCGACCAGCGCCGCGGCGATGGCGGCCAGGATGAGGTTCGTCATGACCGTCACCTGGAGCGTGACGATCGGCGCGATGAGGATGGCGGCCAGGCCGGCCAGCGCGGAGCCCAGCACCCAGTTGGCCGCGGCGATGCGGTCCGGCGACCAGCCCAGCGCGGCCGCAGCGCGCTCGTTCTCCGCGACGGCGGAGGTCGCGAGCCCGAAGGTGGTGAAGCGGTACAGCAGCCACAGGCCGAGCGTCAGGACGGCGGCGATCCCCAACAGGATCAGGCGGTCGGCCGAGATGACGATCGTGCCGTGGATGTGCACGATGTCGGTCGGCAGCTGGCTCGTGACGAAGCGCGGCGTCGAGCCGTACCGCAGCACGGCGATCGCCTGCAGCGTGACGAGCACGCCGAGCGTCGCGATGACGCGCACGAGCGGCGACGAGCGCCGCAGCGGCCGCATGATGAGCAGATGGGTGAGGGCGCCGATGAGCGCCGAGAAGCCGACGCCGACCACCAGCGCAGGCCAGAAGCCCCAGCCGTTCTGCACGTGGAGGTCCCACCACAGGAAGACCCCCGCCATGCCGATCGCCCCCATGGCGAAGTTCAGCACGCCGGAGCCGCGGTAGATCACGATCAGGCCCTGCGACCCCAAGGCATAGAGCGCCCCGATGCCGAAGCCGAGGAACGCGAACCGGATGACCTCTTCCACGTGATCTCTCCTGAGAGGGGATTGCCGATGACCGCGACGTCCGGCTCCGGGACCACGACGGGTCCCGGAGCCGGATGACGCGTCAGGTCACGAGGTCGGCTTGTGACCCAGTGCCAGCTCGCCGACGTCCTCGAACGCGGTCGTCAGCGGGACGACCTTGCCGCCCTTGATCGTGCTGTACACCGCGGTGCGGTTGAACAGCCGGGCGAACGGCGGGTTCGCGGTCCACGGCTTCGTGAAGTCGATGACCGGGACCATGCCCTTCGTGTCCAGGTTGGTGGTCTTGGCCGCCTGGGCCATGAACGACGTGGCGTCGATCTTGTCCGCGCCGCCCGTGACCGCTTCGGCGACCTGCTTGAAGCCGGTGTAGGCGGCCCAGGTCCCCATCCCGCCGAGCGAGTTGTAGTCGTTGGCCGGATCCGCGTTGGCGTCCTTGAGCGCCTGCCGGTAGTCGGCCCACGGAGCGGTCGAGAGGTCCGGGTACATGCCGGCGATGACCGAGCCGTCGAGCTTGTTGCCCAGGCCCTTGATCGAGACGTTGTCGAGGTTGCCCTGGGGCCCGTACATCCGGGCGGTGGTGCCCGACTGCACCCACGCCTGGTTCCAGGCGACGTACGGCGTCTCGGACACGATCATCACGACGCAGTCGGCCCCGCCGCTGGTCGACTCGGCGACCTGTGGACTGTAGTCCTGCCCTGTTGGTGGCAGGATCACGGTCTTGCCGAAGGACATGCCGTAGGCCTTCATGGCGTTCTTCATCGGCGGCAGGAAGCCCTGCGCGCCGTCGATGATCACCGCGTTGATCTTCTTGCAGCCGTCGGCGACCGCGCGCTTGATCAGCGCCACGGCGTAGAGCGGCTGGGTCCCCATCGGGAACGAGTTCTTGCCCGTCCACTGCGGCGCGGTGATCGGGCAGCACTCGCCGAACGCGGCGATGCCGGCCTTGGTCAGCGCGGGCATGATGTTCGTGCCCAGGAAGGAGAAGGAGCCGACGACCGCCGCCACCTTGTCGGAGACCGCCTTGCGCGCACACGCCGCGGCGTCGGTGGGCTTGCCGTGCTCGTCGCAGACCTCGACGCTCAGCGGACGACCGCCGATGCCGCCGCGTGCGTTGACCCACTTCTCATAGGCCTTGGCAGTGACGGCGATGTTGGGGTAGACGGGACCCTGCGAGTCCAGCGACGTGATGGTCATCGCCTTGATCGGCGTGCCGGAGGCCGCCGTGCCGGCTGGCGTGACCGTGCCGGTGTCCGTGCTGGTCTTCGCGGCCGGCGCGGCGGTCGCGACGCTGCTGCTACTGCCGTTGTTGCTGCTGCCGCAGGCCGCGAGCGTCAGCGCGGCGAACGCCAACGCGATGACGACGACCAACGACAGTGGCGTGCGTCGCGGTCCGGCGGACCTGACGTGTCTGTCTCTCATGACGTGCCTCCTCCTGGGGATGCGCAATGCCGCGGCAAGCGTAGATTCGGGCCCTACGGCGGCGGGCGCCTTGCTGATGCGCTGTTGGGGAAACGCCAACAGCCTTGACGGGATGTGCTGTGGCGCGGCGATCACGGTGCTCCACCGCGACGCCGTGCAGGTTGCGAGCACCACCCTCGCTGGCCGCGACCGTGGCTGCCCGAACCGGGGCGAGGCGCGTCGCGGTTTCCCCAAAGGTGGATCAACCTCGCCTTGTCGCGCCACCGCCGGAGCAGCAGCCTCGACGCAAACTCCAAGGAGGCAGCAGTGGACCACGCGACCTACAACCAGTCGTTCTCGCTCCCGATCGGCCCAGGGGCGGCCTATCCCCCGCCGCCCTACAGCTACCGCGGCGTCGAGGACATCTTCATCTCCTATGAGGCCGACCCGGACGCCGTGGCCGCGCTGCTGCCCCCGGGCGTCGAGGCGGCCGACGAGGTGCCGGTCTGCATCGCCTGGGGCCGGTGGATCCCGTTCTCGGCCTTCGGCCCGTACAACGAGGCCTACATCATGATCCGCGTGACGTTCGGCGGCCAGACGTTCCTGTACCAGCCGTTCATCTTCACCGACAACGAGATCCCGCTCGTCGCCGGCCGCGAGATCTGGGGCTTCGCCAAGAAGCTCGCGGTCATGGAGCGTCACAGCGGCGGGTCGGGCACGCCGTTCGGCGAGCAGATGCTGTTCACCGTCGAGCGTCCGCGCGGCCAGCGCCTGATGACGATGGCGATCGCCTGCGACCGGCTGCAGGATCCCGCGGAGCTGGAGGACCTGCCGGTGCTCTCGACGCGGCTGATCCCCAACGCCGAGCCGGGGCCGCCGTCGGTGAGCCAGCTCGTGCGCCTGGACGTCGTCGCGCCGTTGCACACCAGCGCCGACGGCACGCCCAAGCTCTGGACCGGCCGCGCATCGGTGTCGATGGACGCGCGCTCGGCCGTCGACCCGTGGCATCTGCTCGCGCCCACGCGCATCATCCAGGGCTGGTTCGGCGTGTTCGACTTCGACCTCGGCTACGGCAAGGTCGTCCACGACTATCTGGCCGACGCCACCTACGACGGCGACGGGCGCGCGGTCAGCGCCGCAGCGACACGCTGACCCCGCCGCGGGTCGCGCTCAGCGACCGGCCCTGGGGGCGGCGCAGCAGGTCGCCGAGCCAGCTCAAGCCGTTCGGGCCCGTCAGAGGATGGATGGGCTCGACCGGCTTGGCGGCGGCGTACATCGCGTCGACGTCGGGGCCGGGGATGAGGAAGCGCAGCAGCAGCTCCTCGTCGGAGAGGTGCTCGCCGTGGTCCTTCCGGATCTCGGCCAGCGACGGCTGGGGCGCCTCGCCGCCGAGGATCGCGCGCCCGCGCTCGGCGGCCGAGGCACGGTCCAGGACCTCCTGGTCCAGCGCGCCGGGCGGCTTGCCGTACCAGCCCGCCAAGTACATGAGGTTCTCGTCGGGGATCGTCGCGTAGCGCTCGCCCTGGACGACGTTGAGCAGCGCCTGGATCCCGACGAGCTGCGAGAACGGCGTGGCCATGATCGGGTAGCCGAGCTCGGCGCGGACGCGGACCGCCTCCTCGAGCACGGCGGGGAGGCGATCCTCCATCCCGTAGGTCTTGAGCTGGTTGCGCAGCGTGCCGGTCATCCCGCCCGGGAACTGCTGCATCACGGTCGCCAGGCTGTATTCGGCCGGCTCGCCGAGATGATGGCCTTCCTCGACGGCCAGCGCGGCGAAGTGCTCGGAGACCTCGGCCAGCCGCGAGTCGTCGAGCGACACGTCATGGCCGAGGCGGCGCATGTTGTCCACCGCGACCTCGGTCGACGGCATCGACGGGCCGTTGGCCAGCGAGGAGACCGCCGTGTGCAGGATCGTCAGGCCCTCTTCCACGCCGATGATGTGGTTCAGCGTGCCCATCGCCGTCTTGTTGTGGAAGTGCATCTCCAGCGGGACGTCGCCGGCGCGCTCCTGGGCCATCCGGATCCAGCCGCGAGCGCGCTCGGGGCCCATGACGCCGGCCTCGTCACCCAGGATGATCGTCTCGGCCACGCCGCCGGCGACCATGCGCTCGATGATGTCCGCGTAGTGCTCGTCGGTGTGGATCGGCGAGACGCTGAAGTTCAGCTGCGGCGACGGCGCGAGGCCGGCGGCGCGAGCGATGCGCGCGACATGGACCATCTTGTCGACGTCGTGCAGGCAGTCGAAGATCCACAGGCTCCCGATGCCGTGCTTGGCGAGCGTCTGGACCCACAGCTCGATGACGGAGTCCGGCGTGATGCCCATGCCGACCACGCCGTTGACGCGCGTGCCCGCCCGCAGCACCGACCGCGGCATCGCGGCGCGCAGCGCGTCGAGCCCGCGCCACGGGTCCTCCTGGCGGAAGCGCACGAGCACCTCGAAGATCGAGCTCCCCGTGAGGTCGACCACGCGGTAGCCCGCGGTGTCGATGGCCTCGGCCACCGGCAGGATGTGGTTGGGGCTCATGCGCATGCCCCACAGGCTCTGCTGGCCGTCGCGCAGGGACTGGTCGACGAACTCGATGCGCGCCATCAGGCGGCCTCCAGGGTGGTGGTCCAGCGGGGCAGCAGCTCTTCCTCGAGCCACCGGGTGTGCACGCGGCCCGCGACCACGTCGGGCTCCTGCAGCACGTCGAGCGCGAAGCCCGTCGTGGTCGGGACGCCGTCGACGCGCAGATGGCGCAACGCCGCGACGACGCGCGCCAGCGCCGCCTCGCGATCGGCGCCACGGGCGACGACCTTGGCCAACAGCGAGTCGTAGTGCGGGGGGATGCTCCAGCCGGGGAAGCAGGCCGTGTCGACGCGCACGTCGCTGCCGATCGGCGCGACCCAGCGGGTCAGCACACCGGGCGCGGGGAGGAACCCGGACTCAGGTCGCTCGGCGTTGATGCGGACTTCGATCGCATGACCCGCGATCGCCACGTCGTCCTGGCCGAACGACAGCGGGGCGCCGCCGGCGATGCGCAGCTGCTCGCGCACGATGTCGATCCCGGTGACCATCTCGGTGACCGGATGCTCGACCTGCAGTCGCGCGTTGATCTCCAGGAAGGCGTAGGTGTTGCGCTCGGCATCGACGAGGAACTCGCAGGTCGCGGCACCCTGGTAGTCCAGCGCGCCGATCAGGCGCGTCGCGGCGCTGGTGATGTCGCGCTCCAGGTCGGGCGGCAGCCCGTAGGCGGGCGCCTCCTCGACGAGCTTCTGGTAGCGACGCTGCAGCGTGCAGTCGCGATGGCCGAGGTGGACGACGGTGCCGTGGCCGTCGGCGAGCACCTGCACTTCGACGTGGCGCGCCCGGCGCACGTAGCGCTCGACGAACAGCCGGCCGTCGCCGAATGCCTGCTGGGCCTCGCCGGCGGCCGCGTCGTACGCGCCGTCGAGGTCCTCGGGCGCCTCGACGAGGCGCATGCCGCGCCCGCCGCCGCCGGCCGCGGCCTTCAGCAGGACCGGATACCCGATGGCGTCGGCGCTCGCTCGGGCCTCCTGGGCGCCGGTCAGCACGTCAGATCCGTCTCCGACCGGGATGTCCAGCTCGCGGGCCAGCGCGCGGGCCGTCGCCTTGTCGCTGCTGCGGCGCATCGCGGCGGCCGACGGGCCGACGAACGCGATGCCCTCGCGCTCGCACGCGGCGGCGAGCTCCGGGCGCTCGGAGAGGAAGCCGTAGCCGGGATGCAGCGCGTCGCAGCCGGTGACCAGCGCCGCCGTCATGACGCGGTCCAGGTCGAGGTAGCTCTGGCTCGCGCTCGCCGGTCCGATGCAGACGCTGCGGTCGGCCAACTGCGCGCCGAGGCTCTCGCGGTCGATCTCGGACACGGTGAGCACGGTCTCCAGGCCCTCGTCGAAGCACGCCCGGAGGATGCGCACCGCGATCTCACCACGGTTGGCGATCAGCACGCGCCGCAAGCCGGCCACGTCGCGCTCAGGCCTCCGGGTCGACCACGACGAGCGGCTGGCCGAACTCCACCATGTCGCCGTCGGCGACGTGGACGGCGGTGACGAGGCCGGCGACCGGGGCCACGACGTGGTTCATCAGCTTCATGACCTCGACGATGCCGACGGTGTCGCCGACGCTCACGCGGCTGCCGATCTCGACGAACGGCGGGCTGCTCGGCGACGGAGCGCGCCAGAAGAGGCCGACCGACGGCGCCGCGATGACCGTGCCGGGCACGTCCGTGCCGGACACGGCGGGTGCGGGTGCACGGGACGCGGCGGCCGGAGCCTGCGGCGCGGCGGCCACCGCCTCGACCGCCGGCGCGGAGGCCGGGGCGCCGTTCGGCGTCGGCGCGGCCATGGGGGCGGGCGCCGGCGCCGGGGCAGGCGGCGTGGGCGCCGGCATCTCGACGACGCCATCGCGCGACACGTGGAGCCGGTCGGCCCCGATCGTGACCGTCATCTCCTGCCAGTCGCTGCGCTCGAATGCGTCAAGCAGCGCGCGGATCGTCTCTGGGTTCATCTCCATACCGGCGGCCTCCGCTGTCGGTCGACGCGGCTGACGGCAGGCATGCTGCGCCCATGAACGTCGACTTCCAGCGCCCCTTCGCTGCACCGGACGGCGCCCAGGAGCTGTACCTCGTCCGCCACGGCTCGGTCCATCACGCCGTCGACGGCCCGCCCATCGGGCGCCAGAACGACCCGTCGCTCAACGAGCACGGGCGCACGCAGGCGGCCGCGGTGGCCGTCCGTCTGGCGGAGGAGCGGATCTCCAAGGTGTACGTGTCGTCGCTGCGGCGCACCGCCGAGACCGCGGCGCCCCTGCTGACCGCGCGCGGCTGCGACGCCGGCGTCCTGGACGACCTGCGCGAGGTGGAGCTCGGCGACTGGGAGCACGGCGAGCTCGCCCGGCGCGCCGGCAACGGCGACCCGGAGGTCGCGCGCGTCATGCGCGCCCAACGCTGGGACCTGATCCCCAACGCCGAGCCCGGCGCGGCGTTCGCCGCCCGCGTCGCGCGCGGCATCGGCCTGGCGGCAGACGCGGCGGCGCCCGGCGAGATCGCCGTCGCCTTCACCCACAGCGGGGTGATCGCCGAGGCCTGCCGCCAGGTCACCGGCAGCGAAGGCTTCGCGTTCCTGACCAACAGCAACGGCTCGGTCACGCGCCTGGTCCGGATGCCCGAGGGCCGCTGGGTGCTGGTCGCGTTCAACGAGACCGCACACCTCCCACGGGAGTGGCAACCGGGAGGCGCGGGTGGCGCCGTTCGATGATGAGGGCTGAGCGGCGAGCATCGGATGGGGCGGGCTGTGCCTGCGCTGCCCGGAGGCATTGATACCGGCCGTCGGGCGCCACAAGAACGGGCCGCCGAGCGGCGTGTGGGGTTTCCACAAGCGGGGCGCCACGCCGGCGTCCGCCCACGTGCGGGCGGACGTAGCGTCCGCCCAACCGACCCAGAGGGAGCGCCATGAGCAGCCTTAAGGACGACGTCACCGTCACCCCCCATCCCGCTTCCGGCGGGCGCCTGCGCGACAAGGTCGCGGTCATCACCGGCGCGAGCAGCGGCATCGGCCGCCAGGCCATGGAGATCTTCGGCCGTGAGGGCGCCAAGGTCGTCGGCACCGCCCGGACCGAGGCCAAGCTGCAGGCCGGGCTGGACTCCGTCAAGGCCGCCGGCGGGGAGGGGATCATCGTGCCCGCCGACCTCGAGGACGTCACCTCGCAGGAGCGCGTCGTGCAGGCGGCGCTGGACGCCTACGGGCGCGTCGACATCCTCATCAACAACGCGGGCGTCGGCTGGCAGTACGGCATCGACAACCCGGGCACGATGGCGGGCATCCACGAGGCGTCGCTGCAGAACTGGCGCGACATCATCGGCGGCGTCGACCTCGAGGGGTACTTCCTCATGATCCGCGCGGTGCTCCCCCGCATGCTCGAGCAGGGCAGCGGCGCGATCGTCAACGTCTCCAGCATGGCCGGCATCACCGGGCTCTACGACGCGCACGCCTACACGGCGGCCAAGGGCGCGCTGGTGAACCTGACGCGGTCGATGGCCATCACCTACGCCAAGCAGGGCGTCCGCACCAACGCGGTCTGCCCCGGCTTCGTCGACACGCCGATGATCGCGCCGGTGGTCAGCGTCTTCGACGACGAGGCGACAGCCGCGGCGCTCTCGCCGATGGGCCGCCCGGCGCGCCCCGAGGAGATCGCCCACGCGCTGCTGTTCCTCGCCTCCGACGAGGCGAGCTACTGCAATGGCGCGGCGCTCGTCGTCGACGGCGGCTGCACCGCGCGCTCCTTCCCCGGCTGACATCGACCCCGCTGGGGAGCACGCCGGCCGGCGCCGGGCCGAAACGGCTCGGCGCCGGGCCGGTCGTCTGGCACCCCCTAGGAGAGCAGCGCCAGCGTCGCGCGCGCGTAGATGTCGGCCGCCTCGGCGACCTCGCGCAACGGGATTTGCTCGTCGACCTGATGGGCCTGCTCGAAGTCGCCCGGGCCGAACGTGATCACGGTCGGGGTGCCGTAGCCGTCGGGTCCGGTGCGCATGAGCTCGACCGCGTCGACCCACCCGCCGTTGAACCGGCGCACCTCGCCCGCGGTGCCGCGGACCTCCTGGATCGCCGCCTCCAGCGCCTTGACGCCGGGCGCCTCCGGGTTGGACTCGCCGGGGCGCAGCCACAGGCGCCCGGCGCCCATGGGCAGGACCTTCAGCTCATAGCGGACCTCGCCGTCCTCCTGCTCCAGCGTGCGCAGGAACGCCTCGATCGACGCCTCGACCTCCGGGAGCGTGACGCCCGCGGGCGACATCACCGAGACCACCGCGTCGCACCGGCCCGGGATCGTCCAGCCGCCCCCGGGCAGCGTCCGGATCGCCTGCAGCGTGACGCGAGGCTCGAACCACGACGACGTCCCCGCCGGCGTCTGGAGGCGACCGGCGTCGATGGCCTCGACGAGCTTGGCGATCTTCGTGATGGCGTTGATGCCCTTCTCGGGCTCGGTCGGATGCGCGGTGCGCCCGACCGCGGTGACCTTCCACGTCGAGATGCCCGGATAGGCGATCTCGATGCCGGTGTTGCTGGTCGCCTCGGCCGAGAACACCGTGCCGACGCGAGCGGTGACGCCGAGGTCGGCCAGCAGCACCGCGCCGCGGAAGCCGTCCTCGCCGTCGGAGTCCGACATGAAGTAGATCGGGCCGCCGCGCGCGGCGCCGGAGGCGACGAGCGCCTCGAGGGCGGCGAGCATCGCCACGTGCGTGCCCTTGCTGTCGACCGCCCCGCGGCCGTAGAGCACGCCGTCCTCGACGACCGCGCCCCACGGATCGTGCGACCAATCGTCGGGCCGCGCGTGGACGGTGTCGAAGTGCGCGTCGAACAGGACGCCGGGGGCGTCCCCTTCGCCCTCGAGCACGCCGAGGACCAGCGGGGCCTTGCGGCCTTCGACCGCATAGTGGGAGACGGTCATGCCGAGCTCCCGCAGCCGCGCGGTGACCCACTGATGCGCGCGGGTGGCGTCGCCGACCACGCTCGGGATGGACACCATCTCGGTCAGCAGACGCTCGCAACGCTCGACGCTGACGGGGGCCGGCGATGTGCTCTGATTTGTGATGCTCATTGTTGTCCCTCGTTGATGATCAGCATGGACGGGTGCTCGCGCAGGCTCATGCCGCCGTCGACGGCGAGGCGGACCCCGGTGATGTGGCCCGCGGCCGGCGACAGCAGGAACGTCACCGCGGCGGCGATCTGCTCCGGGTCGGCGATCGTGCCGAGCGGGACCCGGCGCAGGAACGCGTCCTCCTTGACCGGGTCGGCGAAGACCTCGTTCATCAGCGGCGTTCGCACCGGACCGGGCGCGACGACGTTGCTGCGGATGCCCCGCGGGGCGAGCTCGAGCGCGAGCGACCGGCTCAGCGCCTCGACGCCCGCCTTCGACGCGCAGTAGTGCGCGAGGCCGGAGACCGGCGCGGCGCTGTCGATCGAGGAGATCAGGACCAGCGCACCGCCGTGCGGCATGTGCCGGATCGTCGCGCTCGCGGCGTGGAAGGCGCCGGTCAGGTTGACGTCGAGGACCAGGCGCCAGCGCCGCGGCGTGATCTGGTCAAACGGCGCGACGTGCCCGATGCCGGCGGCATAGACCAGCCCGGTGATCGGGCGGCCGGCCGCCAGCTCGTCCACGGCGGCGTCGACCGCGTCGGCGTCGCGGACGTCCGCGGTCGCGAACGCCGCGATCGGCGCGTCGGCGGCGGGTGGGCGCAGGTCGGCCGACAGGACCTCGGTGCCGGCCTGCGCCAGCGCCTGGGCGCACGCCGCGCCGATCCCCGACGACCCGCCGACGACCAGGACGCGCTGCGGATCGCTCATGGTCTCCACGTCATCCGTCCTTCGAGGAGGTCGGCCAGCTCGGCCAGGGCGGCACCCCCGACGGCGCCGTCCACCGTCCGGTGGTCGAAGGTCACCGTGACGGTGAGGATCGGGACCACCGCGAGCCCGCGGCCGCGCGGTACGACGCGATCGGTCGCGCGGCCGACCGCGACGATCGCGCTCTCCCCCGGGTTGAGCATCGCGGTGAACCGGTCGACGCCGAAGCCGCCGAGGTTGGAGAGCGTGATGGTCGCGCCGCTCATCTGGGAGAGCGACAGCGTGCCGTCGCGTGCGGCCACGACCAGGCGGGCGCGCCGGGCGGCGATCTCGCCGAGGCCGATCTGATGGACGTCCTGGACGACCGGGACGACGAGGCCGCGATCGGTCGCGACCGCCAGCCCGACGCCGAGGCCGGCGTGGCGGCGCAGCGCAGGCTCGGGATCGTCGACGAACGCGGTCGCCAGCGCGGGATGGCGGACCACCATCTCGGCGATGGCCTGCAGCAACAGGTCGTTGACGCCGGGCCGCGTGCCACCGCCGGCCGCCCCCGCGGCCGACGCGTCCTTCTGGGCGAGCAGATGGGTGGCGTCGACGTCGCGCTGCAGCTGGTACTGCGGGATGAGCTGGCTGGCGGTCATGCGGCGGGCGATCGCGCGCCGGAGCTTGGTGAGGGGCTCGAGCTCGCCGCCGGACGCGGGCGTCACCTGCGCGAGCGCGGGCTCGAGCGCCGCGCTCCCGGTCGCGGCGCCGCCGGCGGCGGCCGCCGCTTCGACGTCGCCCAGCGTGATCCGCCCGCGTGGCCCGGTTCCGGCGAGTGCGGTCAACTCGACCCCGAGCGCCCGCGCCGCCCGGCGCGCCACCGGCGCCGCCCGCGGCAGCAGGCCGGGCGTCGTCGCTCCGCTGCCGTTGGCCACCGCCACGCCCGCACCGGCCGGGGCTGGCGCCGTCGCCCCCGCACCATCTGCGACGCCGTCTGCCGCGGGTGCGCCGCCGCCGGGCGCCCCATCGCCGGCGCGCTCGTCCGCGCTGTCGGCGATCCACGCCACCACCGCACCGACCGCGACGACGTCGCCCTCTGCGACCTCGATGCCCACGACGAACCCGGCGCGCGGGGCCTCGAGCTCGGTCGTCGCCTTGTCGGTCTCCATCTCCAGCAGCGGCTGGCCCTCGGCGACCTCGTCGCCCGGCGCGACGAGCACGGCGAGCACCGCGGCCTCGCTGACCTCGAGACCCATCTGCGGCATGAGGACTTCGGTTGCGGACACGATTGTCAGACCGTAACATCAGCGATCCGACATTTGCAACCGTATGCTCCGTTTCAGTCTGGTTGAAAGGTCAAGCCGCGTCGCCATGCCACCCACGTCCGTCACCTTCGGGGCACCAGCCGCGAGCCTTGCCGACCTTCACGCGACGATGGCGCTGATCCGCGCCTTCGAGCTGCGCGTCTCGACGCTGTACCGCGACGGCGACATCCCCGGCTTCGTGCACACGTCGCTGGGCCAGGAGGCCATCGCCGCCGGCGTGTGCGCGGCGCTGGAGCCCGACGACTACCTGACGACCACACATCGCGGACACGGCCACGTCCTGGCCAAGGGCGCCGACGTCGACGGCATGATGGCCGAGCTCTTCGGCCGCGCGGATGGCCTCTGCCGCGGCAAGGGCGGCTCGATGCACGTCGCTGATCCATCGGTCGGCATCCTCGGCGCCAACGCGATCGTCGGGGCGGGCATCCCGCTCGCCGTCGGCGCGGGACTCTCGAGCAAGCTGCTGGGGCAGGGCCGCGTCGCCGTCGCGTTCTTCGGCGAGGGCGCGGTCAACCAAGGCGCCTTCCACGAGGCCGCCAACCTCGCCGCGATCTGGGACCTGCCGGTCATCCTGTTGTGCGAGGACAACCGCTACGCCGAGTTCACCGACAGCACCAAGATGACGCGGGTCGCATCGGTGTGCGAGCGGGCGGCGGCCTACGGCATCTGGGCGCGCGACGTCTACGGCAACGACGTGGCCGCCGTCCACGCCATGACGCGCGAGGCCGTCGAGCGCTGCCGCGCCGGTCACGGACCCGCGCTGATCGAGGCCGCGACGTATCGCTGGCACGGCCACTACGAGGGCGATGACCAGCCCTACAAGCCCGACGCCGAGGCCGACGAGTGGCGCACCGAGCGCGACCCGCTCGTCGTCGCCGAAGCCGCGCTGGTCGCCGCGGGCGGCGTGACCGAGGCCGAGCTGTCCGCGGTGCGTGCCAGGGCGGCCGAGCGCGTCGACCGCGCCGTCGCCGCCGCACGTGCCGCCGCCGTCCCCGCCGAGCAGGAGGCCTTCCAGCATGTCTTCGTCGACTGACGCTCTCCCGCTGCGCTACTCGGGTGCCATCAACCAGGGCATCGCCGACGCGATGGAGGCCGACGACCGGGTCGTGCTGATCGGCATCGACGTCGGGGCAGGCGGCGGGATCTTCACGGTCACCCGCGGCCTGCACGAGCGCTTCGGCCCGGCCCGCGTCCTCGACACGCCGATCAGCGAGATGGGGTTCGTGGGCGCCGCGGTCGGCGCCGCGATGACCGGCCTGAGGCCGATCGTCGAGATCATGTTCATGGACTTCATCGGCGTCTGCCTCGACGCCATCATGAACCAGGCGGCGAAGCTGCACTACATGAGCTCGGGCGCGCTCGAGATCCCGATCGTCTTCCGCACGCAGACCGGCGCGGGTCGCGCGGCCGGCGCCCAGCACTCCCAGAGCCTGGAGGCCATGCTCGCCCACATCCCGGGTCTGAAGGTCGTCCTGCCGGCCACCGTCACCGACGCGCACGACCTGCTCGTCGCCGCGGTGGAGGATCCCAACCCCGTGGTCTACATCGAGAACCGCCGGTTGTACGCCATGAAGGGAGAGCCGGACGTCGACCCGCTTCCGCTCGGGAAGGCGCGAGTGGCGCGTGGCGGCGACGACGTCACCGTCGTCACCTGGGGGCAGATGGTCCGCGAGTCGCTCACCGCGGCCGACCGCGCCGGCGTCTCGGTCGAGGTGATCGACCTGCGGTCGCTGGTCCCCCTGGACCTCGACACCGTGCTGCGCTCGGCGGAGCGAACCGGCCGCGTGCTCGTCGTCCACGAGGCAGTGCAGGACTTCGGCGCCGGCGCCGAGATCGCGGCGCGCGTCGGCGAGGAGCTCTTCGACGTGCTCCGCGTGCCGGTCAAGCGCCTCGGCGCCCCGTCGGTGCCGATGCCGTTCAGCCCGGACCTGGAGCAGGCGATCATGCCGCAGGCCGGCGCGGTCACGGCGGCCTGCGAGCAACTGGTCCGCGAGGGCTGAGCCCTATATTCGCCGCAGTGTCCGCCACGCCCGACAGCCCCGCCGCCGGTGGTCGCGCCTACGAGCAGCTGGCAGCGTCCATCCGCTCCCGGATCCTGTCCGGCGAGCTGGAGGAGGGCCGGCGCATCGCGTCCGAGGCGGCGCTCGCCGAGGAGTCCGGCTTCAGCCGCTCGACGGTGCGCGAGGCACTGCGCCTCCTGCAGGAGTCCGGGTTCCTCGAGCGCGCGAGCCCCAAGATCCTGGTCGTCCGCCGGCACACGGAGGCCCCCGTCGCGCGGGCGGTGAGCCACGCGCTGCGCCGCCGCACCGTGACCTTCTCCGCGCTGCACGAGGCGCTGCTGTTGCTCGAGCCCGCGCTGGCCCGCATGGCCGCGCAGCGGCGCGAGCAGGACGATCTCGACGGGCTGCGGCGCATCCTCGACGCCCAGCACGCCCATTCGCACGACTTCGCGACCTGGTGCCGGCTCGACGAGGACTTCCACGTGGCGATCGCCGAGGCCAGTGCCAACGCGCCGCTCGTGCTCGCCCGCGCCACGCTGGGGCTGGTGCTCGTGCCGACCGTCGCGCAGTTCGTCGACAACGAGCGCGCGACGCAGGCGGCGACCGCGTTCCACGAGCGGTTGTTCACGCACATCTCCGAGGGTGACGCCGAGCTGGCCGAGGTGATCGCCCGCCGGCACGTCGAGGACTTCCATCACGCCTGGGAGCGCTCCGGGCTCGGCTACCACCGCGACATCAGCGAGCTGATCGACGCGGCGACGGCGCGACTGGAGCTGAAGCCGGAGGACTGAGGGTCGCGGCGGCCTCAGTCGGCCGAGAGGATGTGCACGGCCATCGCCGCCGAGTCGCCCTCGAGCCAGCCGCCGCCGTTCTGGGTCAGCGCGACGCGCGCGCCCTCGACCTGGCGCTCGCCGGCCTCGCCGCGCAGCTGCCAGGTCGCCTCGCAGAGCTGCGCGATCCCCGTGGCGCCGATGGGATGGCCCTTGCTGAGCAGCCCGCCGCTGGTGTTGACCGGCAGATCGCCGCCGAGCAGCGTCCGCCCGGAGTCCACCAGGTCGGGCGCACCGCCGGGTGGCGCGAGCGCGATCTGCTCGTAGACGATCATCTCGGCGGGTGCGCTGGCGTCGTGCACCTCGGCGCAGTCGAGGTCGCCCGGACCGATGCCGGCGAGGTCATAGGCCATCCGTGCGGCGCGCGCCGCCGATCCGGCCAGCGGGTCGGACTTGTCGTGGACGTTTCCCGAGACCACGACGGACGCGCGAACACGTGGCCCGCGCCGCCCGAGCCGCTCCATCGCCGTCTTGGAGGCGAGGACGATCGCGGCGGCGCCGTCGGAGATCGGCGAGCACATCAACAACGTGAGCGGATCGACGACCGTGCGGCTCGCGAGCACATCGGCCACGCTGAGCTCGGCCCCGTACTGCGCCCGCGCGTTGCGCGCGCCGTTGTGCTGGTTCTTGACGACGATGCTCGCGAAGTGCTCGACGGTCGCGCCCGAGGTCGTCATGTAGTCGCGGGCCATGTCGGCGTAGATGTCCATGAAGAACGATCGCTCGCCCGCGGCGGGCGCCGCCCCCATCTCCGCCGCGAGCTCGGCCATCATCTCGACGTCGACCGCCGTGCCGATCGCCTTCATGCCGACGGTCCTGTCGGCGTGGGTGAGCTTCTCGGCGCCGACGCAGAGCACGACGTCGTGCACGCCGTTGGCGACCGCCTGCCACCCGAGGTGCGCCGCGCTCGACGCCGAGGCGCACGCGTTCTCGATGTTGAAGATCGGGATGCCTTCGATGCCGATGCCGCGCAGCATCACCTGGCCGCGGATCATCTCCTGGCCGGTGACCAGGCCGGCCGCCGCGTTGCCGACGTAGGCCGCGGGCACGTCGGCGGGCTGCAGACCGGCATCGCCCAGCGCCTGGAGCACGGCCTCCTGGGCGAGGTCGCGCAAGGTCCGATCGGTCTTGGCGAACCGGGTCATGCCGGCGCCGACGATGTGGACGTCCGTCACCACGTCCATTTCACCGGGCCAGGTCCACCAGCGCCAGCCGCGCGCCGCCGCACGCCTGTCGGAACTCCAGGCCCGGGTCAATCCATGCGCTGGCCACCGTCGACGTTCAGCGTCTGGCCGGTGATCCAGCTCGCGGCGTCGGACGCCAGGAAGACGACGGCGTTGCCGAGGTCCTCGGGCCGGCCCTGCCGGGCGAGCGGGAGTGACCGCACGCGTGCCGCCTTCGCCGTGCCCGGCGCGCTGCCCGCGGCCTGGTCGCGCCGCACGAACGTGCCATCCATCATGTCCGTGTCGGTCGAGCCGGGGCAGATGCAGTTGACCCGGACGGCCGGCGCGAGCTCGAGCGCGAGCTGCTGGGTCAGGCCGACCACCGCGAACTTCGTCGCGCAATAGGCGCCCATCCGCGGCTGCCCCGCCCGCCCGGCGACCGACGAGATGTTGATGATGCTGCCCGCCCCGGCCCGGACCATGCCGCCCGCGAACGCCTTGGTCACGAGGTACACGGCGTTGAGGTTCACGTCGACGGTCCGGTACCAGAGCTCGTCGTCGAGGTCGATGATCGCCGCGTCGCCCGCGCCACCCGGCACGGCGGCGTTGTTGACCAGGACGTCGACGGTCCCGAGCCGCTCCTCGACCTCGAGGGCGATCCGCCGGACCGTCTCGCGGTCGGTCAGATCGCCTTCGACGGCCATCGCACGACGACCGAGCGCGGTGACCTCGTCGGCGACGGAGCGGGCGCCCTGCCAGTCGATCGCCCGCTCGGCCGACGGCAGGTCAGACGGCGCGCGCGGCAGGCCGTGGACGACGACGTCGGCGCCCGCGCGTGCGAGCTCGAGCGCGATCCCGCGCCCGATCCCGCGGCGGCGGGCCGCACCGGTGACCAGCGCGACCTTGCCGTCCAGGCTCGCCATGGGGCCACGGTCGCCAACTCAGTCGC
>JAWVGD010000643.1:0-2837 GCA_033855515.1 Baekduia sp. | reverse complement strand
GAGTGAGGTCGGCAACACGGTCGACCAGGCCACCTCGGACCTCGCCGCTGCGGGCTTCAAGCCGGCGGTCTCGCGCGTGCCTTCCGATCAGCCGGTCGACACGGTGGTGGCGCAGAACCCGTCCGGTGGGCAGGCGCGCAAGGGGTCCACAGTGCGGCTGAACGTCTCACAGGGGCCGTCAACCGCGACGACGACGCAATCGACGACCACGACGACCGTTCCCGCGTCCACGACGGGGACGACGACGACCACCACGCCGTAGCGCTCGTCAGCTGCGCCAGCGCAGCGCGAGCGTCGCCGGTCTGCGGAACGCGAATCCCGTCGGTTCGGGCGCGTGGGCGATCTCGAGTCCCGGCAGGCGCTCGAACAGCTCGGTCAGGGCCAGCTGACACTGCATCCGCCCGAGGTTGAAGCCGAGGCAGTGGTGGTGCCCGTGGCTCAGCGTGAGGTGATGGCGCGCATTCGCGCGTCGCACGTCGAAGCGCGCCGGCTCGGGGAACACCGCGGGATCGCGGTTGGCTGCGACCGTGCTGACACCGAGGAACTCGCCCGCTCCGAGTACGACGCCGGCGAGCTCGCAGGGCACCGCCGTCCAGCGCTCGATGAACGCGACCGGCGGGATCAGGCGCATGCCCTCTTCGATGGAATTGGCCATGCAGCCCGGCTCCGAGCGCGCCAGCGCGAGCGCGCCCGGATGCTGCAGCAGGAGCAGCACGGCGTTCGCGAGCGTCGATTCGACGGTCTCGATGGCGCCGAACAGGATCACGCGCAGCTGCGCGACGATCTCCTCGTCGGAGAGGCCGCGCCCGGGATCGTTGGCGACGGCGCTCGTGATCGAGTTGTCGGGCCGCGCGCGCGAGCGACGCACCTCGTCGAGGAGGATCGCGTCGAGCGCGGCGCGCGCGTCGTCGGCGCGCCGCTGCGGCTCGGGATCGCCGTCGTAGACCATGGCGCCCGCGAACGCCTCGTAGAACTCCTGCACGCGCGCGACATCGTCGAGCGGGAGCCCGAGCACGTCGCCTGCGAGCCCGATCGCGAAGGGCGCGGCGAACTCCTCGACGAGCTCGCAGCGGCCGCGCGGGACGAGCTCTGCGAGCAGCTCATCGATATGGCGGTGTACGGGCTCGGCGAAGCGCGCGCGTACCGGCCGCACGCGGAACGGCTCGTCGAACGGCCGCCGCTGGCGCGCGTGCTCGTCGCCGTCGCTCGTCAGCATCATCACCCCGAGCGAGGCGCGCACCAGGTTCGGCTCCGCCCACACGGTGAAGTCGTCGCTGCGGCCGAGCAGCTCGCGCCCGAGCTCGTGGGAGGTCACCAGCCAGCCGCCGAGCACCGGCACCCAGGAGATCGGCTCGAAGTCGCGCAGGCGGTCGAGCGCCGCGACGCGGCCGTGCAGCTCGAGATCGCCGAACTCGAGCGCCCCGCCGATCGGGAAGCGCGCGGCCCGGGAAGCGCTCTCCGCCTCGGTCAGCACGATCTGCGGCACCAGGGGCTCCATGCCGGCCGATCCTATCCCGCGGCGCGAGCGATCACGACGGCCACCGCGGCGGGGTGCGTGATCTGCGTGAGATGCCCTGCGCCCGGGATGATCGTCAGCGGGGCGTGCAGGATCCCGGCCACGCGCCGGCCGCTCGCAACGGGCACCGAGCTGTCGTGCTGGCCGAACGCGAGCGTCGCGGGCACGCGTACGCGGCGAAGGTCGTCGAGCTCGAGGCCCTGGATGCCGTTGCCCAGCATGCGCGCGAGGGCGGCCTCGGTGCCGTCTACCTGGAGCGGGCGGCGCCACCGCTCGAGCTCGCGGTCGTCGATGCGCACGTGATCCGGCGCGTAGGCCTGGCGGATGATCGTGCGCATCGCCCAGTCCCAGCCGCGCAGGATACGGAAGACGCTCGTGCGGTAGGGGTCGACGATGAGATCGCGCAGCACTCCTGGGCCGCCGCCACTCGCGAGCGCATCACCGTCGAGCAGAACGATGCCGCTCGTGCGCCCGGGATGCGCGAGGGCCTGCGCGGCGATCACGCCCGCGCCCAGCGAGTGGCCGGCCAGCAGCGCCCGCTTGATGCCGAGCGCGCCCATGAACGCGTCGAGCTGGCGTTGCCAGTCGCCCAGCAGGTAGTGGCCGCTGCGCTCCGAGTAGCCGAACCCCGCGAGATCCATCGCGAACACGCGGTGCTTCTTCGCAAGCCGGCGGGCGACGCCGTCCCAGGTGTCGCTCGCCTCCAGGAACCCACCGACGAGGACGATCGGCGAGCCCGTCTTGCCGAACCGCTCGTAGTGCGTGAGCACGCCGCCTGCCTCGACGAACGCACCCGAGGGGGCCAGCTCGCGCGCGGGCCTGGTGTCGGGCGACGTGACCGTGTTGTAGACCGCAGAGCAGCCGGTCACGCCGACCGCCAGGCCGAGGAGCCCGATCAGCGCGCGCTTCGCGATTCGCCGGCTACGCGCCACCCCCGCACCTTAGGCTGCCGCCCTGCGATCGCCCCTCAGCGCCGGCGGAGAGGGGCGCGGCGCCGCGCGACCGTGCGGCTCCACTCCCCGCGCTCGGAGACGTCGGCCTGGCCGTGCGGCTTCGGCCCCGTGTCCGTGCGATCGGTGGCCGCGCCGTAGAGGAAGAGCGAGAGGGCACCGCCGACCACCATGCCTCCGATGCCGACGATGAACCAACTGATGGTATTCGCCGAGTACCACGTGTACACGAGCACGCCGTGTGCACCGAGCGCAAGCACGAGGCCGATGAGCATGCCGGTGACGAGGGTCTCCCGGAAGCGCCGGCCGAGCATCGCGGGCCGATCGTCGTTGGCGCCCTGCGGCTCGCCGCCATCAGGAGGGGCCGGATC
>JAWVGD010000642.1:0-2744 GCA_033855515.1 Baekduia sp. | reverse complement strand
CCGAGACGCCGGGCGGCGAGCGCAACTGGGACTACCGCTTCACGTGGATGCGCGACGCGACCTTCACGCTCTCGGGCCTGCATTCGCTCGGGCTGAACTGGGAGGCCGACGACTTCATCCAGTTCGTCGCCGACCTCGGCCGCAACGAGGACGGCGCGCTGCAGATCATGTACGGGATCGGCGGCGAGCGCGTGCTGGAGGAGGAGACGCTCGACCACCTCACCGGCTACGAGGGCGCGCGCCCGGTCCGGGTCGGCAACGACGCCTACCGCCAGCGCCAGAACGACGTCTTCGGCGCGGTGCTCGACTCGCTGTGGCTGCACGCCAAGGAGTACGGGCACAACTCCGCGCGCCTGTGGCCGGTCATCCACGACCAGGTCGAGCAGGCGATCGCCTCATGGCGGCTGCCCGACCAGGGGATCTGGGAGTCGCGCGGCGACCCCCAGCACTACGTCTCGAGCAAGTTGATGTGCTGGGTCGCGCTCGATCGCGGCGCGCGCCTGGCCGCCCGCCGCGGCAAGGACGACCTCGCCGACCGCTGGCGCCTCGTCGCCAACGAGATCCACGCCGAGATCATCCAGCGCGGCGTCGACGAGAACGGGCGCTTCACGCAGTTCTACGGGTCCAACAACCTGGACGCGTCCCTGCTGCTGCTCCCGCTCGTGCGGTTCCTGCCCCACGACGACCCGCGCGTGCGCGACACGGTGCTCGCGATCGCCGAGGAGCTCACCGAGAACGGCCTCGTGCTCCGCTACCGCACCGACGAGACCGACGACGGGCTCAGCGGCGAGGAGGGGACCTTCCTCATCTGCTCGTTCTGGCTGGTCAGCGCGCTGATCGAGATCGGCGAGCGCAAGCGCGGCCACCAGCTGTGCGAGCGCCTGCTGTCGCTCGCCTCCTCGCTGGACCTCTACGCCGAGGAGCTCGAGGCCTCCACCGGCCGCCACCTCGGCAACTTCCCCCAGGCCTTCACGCACCTGGCGCTGATCAACGCGGTGATGCACGTCATCCGCGACGAGCAGCAGAACCCGATGGGCTAGGGGAACGCTGGCCCAGAGGGCCAGGTTCCCTTGCGGGTGTCGGCCCAGGGGGCGAAACCCGCGGCCGGTTACGGACCCACGCTGCTAGCGGGCGCGCATCGCCGGCGCGACCGCGCCGGCGAGCAGCTCGATCGTCTGAGGGTCGGCGGGCGGCCGCGCCAGCAGCAGGAAGTCCTGGACGCCCAGGGCGCGGTGGGCCTCGAGCCGCTCGGCGCACTGCTCGGCCGTGCCGACGATCATGCCGTCGGTCATCTCGGCCACGTCCACGCCGGCGGCGTCGGCGCGCTCGCGAGCGCGATCTCGGGCGTCGGCCTCCGTGTCGGCCAGGATCGCGCGCAGGACGACCTGCTTGCGGATCTCCGCCGGGTCGCGGCCGACGTCGGCGCAGTGGCGCGCGAGCACGTCGAGCTTGTGCTGGTACTCGCTCACGTCCCCGTGGAACGTGTTCCAGCCCGTGGCGTGCTCGGCGACGATCCGCAGCGTCCGCTTCTCGCCCGAGCCGCCGATCAGCAGCGGCATCGGATCCTGGACCGGCTTGGGCTCGTGGAGCGCGTCGCGCACGCTGAAGTGCTTGCCCTCGACGGTGGCGCGTTCCTGCGTCCACAGCGCCCGCAGGATCCGGCACGCGTCGTCGAGCATGTCCATCCGCTCACCGATCCGCGGAAACGGGACGCCGTACTGCCGGTGCTCGTCCTCGTACCACGCGGCGCCGAGCCCGAGCTCCATGCGGCCGCCCGAGACGTGATCGATCGTGGTGGCCATCTTCGCGAGGATCGCCGGGTTGCGGTAGGTCACGCCGGTGACGATGACGCCGCACCGCAGCCGCGAGGTGTGGGCGGCCATCGCGGCCAGGAGCGTGAACCCCTCGAAGCACGGCCCGGTGGGATCGGACTGGATCGGCAGGAAGTGGTCGAACACCGACGCCCAGTCCAGCCCGGCTTCCTCAGCCAGGCGCCACACCTCGACGTACTCCTCGAAGGTGGCGTGCTGCTGACCGGCGTGGACGCCGAAGCGAAGGTCGGAGGAGCTCATCCCGACGCTCTACCCGTGCACGCGATCGTGGCACCGGGAACCGTCGAGGTCGACGGAGAGGCCGGAGCCGCATACTCTCGCTGACATGGAGGTCGCGCTCTTCATCACGTGCGTCAACGACACCCTGTTCCCGCAGACGGGCAGGGCGACCGTGGAGCTGCTGGAGCGACTGGGGTGCACCGTGCACTTCCCCCTCGAGCAGACCTGCTGCGGGCAGGTCCACGGCAACGCCGGCTACGGAGACTTGGCGCTGCCGCTCGTGCGGCGCTTCGTCCGCGCGTTCGGCGACCCGCGCTACGAGGCGATCGTCTGCCCGTCGGGCTCGTGCGCCGCGATGGTCCACGAGCAGTACGAGCGCCTGGCGCGCGAGGCGGGCGACGAGGCGCTGCTGGAGCAGGTGCGCGCCGTCGCGTCGCGGGTGCACGAGCTGTCGCTCTTCCTCACCGGCGTCCTCGGCGTCGAGGACGTCGGCGCGTCGTTCCGGCACCGCGTCACCTACCACCCGACGTGCCACTCGCTGCGGCTCGAGCGCGTCGGCGACGCCCCGCTGCGGCTGCTGCGCCAAGTGCGCGGCATCGACCTCGTCGAGCTGCCCGAGGCGACGACCTGCTGCGGCTTCGGCGGGACGTTCGCCGTCAAGAACGCCGAGACGTCGGCGGCGATGCTGCAGGA
>JAWVGD010000641.1:0-3048 GCA_033855515.1 Baekduia sp. | reverse complement strand
CGCCCGGGGGGCGAAACCCGCGGCGGGGTAGGGACACATGCTCCTTGGGGGAACACTGGCCCAGAGGGCCAGGTTCCCTTGCGGGTGTTCGCCAGGGGGCGAGACCCGCGGCGGATCAGGGACCCACGCTCCTGAGCTAGTCAGGGCGGTCGGCCAGCGGCAGCCGGTCGCGCGCCGCCTCGCCGCCGGCCATCTGCAGCGCGGGGACCATCTCGCTGGTGACCAGGCCGGTCTCGCCGGTGACCCGGTCGACGATCGCGAACCAGCGCTGGATCTCGGCGGGCGCGTCGACGATCGTCGTGACGATCGGCACGCGCCGGCGCAGCTGCCAGAAGGTGTCGCCATGCGGCGCGTGGTCGCCGTGGTAGCCCCAGGTCCCGCGCAGGCTCGTCGCCCCGGCGGCGCCCGCGCGGTGCAGCTCGCGCACGAGCGCCCGGTGCAGCGGGTGGCCGTCGTAGCTGGACTGCTCGGAGGCGAAGACCATGAGCTTCTGCCAGATCGGCAGCCCCGACGGGTCGCGACCGGGCAGCGTCCAGGGCGGCTGCAGCAGCCGGCCGTCGCGCTTGCAGATCTGGATCCGCTCCAGCGTGACCAGCGGACGGGCCAGCAGCGACCCGAGCTCGGGCAGGACGGCCGCGATCCGGTCGCCGTCGCCGAGCGCGATGACCATGAGCGGCACCTCGCTGTTGCGTCCGAAGAAGCGGGCGCGCTGCCGGACCCCGTGCGCGGTGCCGTCGACGCCGAGCAGCACGGTCGCGCCGGCGATGCCGCGGTCGTGCAGCAGCGCGACGACCGCCTCGGCGGCGGGGCGCCCGCCGGTGCGCTCCTGCCGACCGAGGTAGACGGTCAGCTTCGTGGGCCCCTCGGCCGGCGACGCGACGTCCAGCCCATCGGTCAGCAGGCGTGCGCGCTCGAGCGTCACCAGCCCGCTGAAGCGTGGCAGCGCACGCATGTCGGCCAGCGCGGCGTCGATGCGGGCGCGGTCGTCGACCGCGACGGCGACCAGCGGCAGGTCCTCCGACAGGCTCAGCAGGCGGTCGGTGCGCAGCTGGTGCTTGGCGCCGAAGCCCTCCACGCCGCGCAGCACGAGGCTGGTCTGCAGCCCGTGGCGGGCGTAGATGTCGACCAGCGCATCGGCCAGGAAGCCGCCGTCGGCGCGGGCGCGCTCACCGAAGTACGTGGTGAGCTTGAGGCAGTCGTCGCTCACAGCGCCGCTCCGAGCTCGCGTCCCAGCCAGGCGACCAGCACGCCCAGCACCAGGCTGACGGCGAAGTTCAGGCCGCCGAGCCGGCCCTCGCCCTCCTCGGCGAGGCGATGGCTCTCCAGCGTCCACGTGCTGAAGGTCGTGTAGGCGCCGACGAGCCCGATGCCCCAGAGCCGGTAGGCGTCGCCGCTCAGCGCGGCGCCCGTGAGCAGCCCGAGCACGAGCGCGCCGCTGAGGTTGACCGCCAGCGTCCCGAACGGGAACGCGCGTCCCACGCGGCGGGCGACGGCCGCGTCCAGCAGGAAGCGCCCGACGGCGCCCACGCCGCCGAGCAGGCCCACGCCGAGCAGGACGACCGCGCTCATCGCGCCCAGCTCGCGCGCCGGACCATGTTGGTGGCCAACGCGACCGCGAGGAAGCCGAGGACGATGCTCGCGGCCGCGTAGGCCACGGCGAGCGTCACGTCCCGGTCGTCGAGCATGCGCAGGAGCTCGACCTGCATGGTGGAGAACGTGGTCAGGCCACCGCAGACGCCGGTGCCCAGGAACGGGCGGCGGTAGGCCGACAGCGGCAGGCGCTCCTGCAGCCGCGTGGTGAAGTACCCCACCAGGAACGCTCCGGCGATGTTCACCATGAACGTCGCCCACGGCCACTGGCCGCTGCGGTACGGCAGCGCCTCGACCAGCGCGGCGCGGGCGACGGCGCCGACGAAGCCGCCGGTGAAGATGGCCGCGACCTCGCGACGATCCAGCCGCAGCGCCATCGCGTTACCGCTGCACGCGTGGCGGGTCGAGCGGCGCCGGCGCCGGCGCGACGTCGGCGGCGTCGGCGGCGTGCGCCGCAGCAGCGGCAGGCATGTCGCGAGCGTGATCCGCACTGCCGCCGCAGGCGCCGAGGGAGAAGGCCGCCCAGCCTGCAGCCATCAACGCGCCGCCCCGCGCGGCCGCTTTCGCGGGGCGTGAGCGCTGCGTCCAGGCGAACCACAGCAGGCCCGCGAGGCACAGGACGGTGGCGACGAAGAAGTTCAGGCGCAGGCCCAGCAGGTGGTGGGCCGGGTCGACGCGCAACTGCTCCTCGAAGATGCGAAACGCCGAGTAGCCGGCGACGTACAGGGCGAAGATCCCCGGTGCCCGGACCCGACCGCGCCGCACGAGCACGACGAGGACGGCCGCCAGCGCGAGGTCGAAGAGCAGCTCGTAGAGGAAGGTCGGGTGGAACGTCGTGAACCGCGCGTACGCGTCGGGACGGTGCGCGGGGTCGATCTGCAGGCCCCAGGGCAGGGACGTGGGGCCCCCGAACAGCTCCTGGTTGAAGTAGTTGCCGATCCGCCCGATGGCCTGGGCGACGAGGAGCCCGGGCGCCGCGCAGTCCATGAACGAGCTCACGTCGACCCCGGCGCGGCGCAGGCGCCACACGCCGACCACCGTGCCCGCGGCGATGCCGCCCCAGATCCCGAGCCCGCCCTTCCAGATCGCCAGCGGGCCCCACCAGTGCGCCGGGACCTCGTTCCAGCTGGTGGCCAGGAAGTACAGCCGCCCGCCGATCAGGCCGGCGGGAAAGCCCCAGAGGGCCACGTCGGTGACCAGGTCGGCGTCGCCGCCGCGTCGCCGCCAGAGCGCCATCGTCAGGCGCACGGCCGCCAGGACGCCGATGACGTACATCAACCCGTAGGCGTGGATGAACAGCGGGCCGACGTGCACGCCGTTGGCCGACGGGCTGGGGATGGCGGCGATCAGCATCGGTCGCATCGTGGCAGACGCTCCCGCGACCGGGCGCTGGCCGGCACCGGACCCGGCGGGCCGGGGCGGCGAACGACGCCCCGGCCCGTCCCGTGGCGGCGCTAC
>JAWVGD010000640.1:0-3124 GCA_033855515.1 Baekduia sp. | reverse complement strand
ATGACCAAGATCCCGGGCTACCTCGTCGACGCGGTGGTGGCCGCGCCGTTCGGCGCCCATCCGTGCTCGCACGTCCCGCGCTATGCGCAGGACGCGTGGGAGATCTTGGCCTACCAGAAAGCGGCGCTGGCCGGTGGGGATGCGTTCGACGCCTACGTCGACCGTCTGCGCGGCGAGACCGAGGAGCAGTACCGCGCCCGCGTGCTGCACGGCGACCGCGGCCGCGTCCTCGGCGCGCTGGCACAGGCCGGCCCGACCCTGGCGGAGCGCGAGGCATGAGCAGCGACTACGAGATCCACGAGCTGATGGTCTGCCGCATCGCAGCGGAGATGCGCGACCCGGGCGAGTACGTGACCGTCCTGGGGTCGTTCACGCCCCTGGCCTACGCCGCCTACATGCTCGCCAAGCTGACCCACGCGCCCGACGCGTGGCTGGTCGGCTACAACGCGATCGGCATGCTGCCGGTGGAGCTCAGCTTCACCGGCGCCGAGGCCGCGGCGTACCGGGGCTCGCTGGCCCGGCTGTCCTACACGCCCAGCGGGCACCTGGTCCACCTCGGCACGCACGGTCTCCTGGAGTGCGTCTCCTCGGCCCAGATGGACGGCGACGGCGCGATCAACCTGTCGACCATCGGCACGTACGACGCGCCGAAGGTCCGCCTGCCCGGCGGCGCCGGTGCCCCCGAGGTCGTGCAGAACTACCGCCGGGTCCTGGCCTACTTCTCGCGCCACGACGTGCGCACGCTGGTCGAGAAGGTGGACTTCGCGACCGGCCGGCGCACGCCGATCTCGGCCGACCGCCGCGCCGCCAAGGGCCTCGTCACCGATGGCCCGGTGCGCATCCTCACCCCGCTGGCGGTGCTCGCCAAGGACGACGACGAGCGGCCGTTCGCGATCGAGTCGCTGCACCCGGGCGTCACGGCGCAGGAGGTCGTGGCCAACACCGGCTTCGCGCTGGAGGTCCCGGAGCGCATCCCGACGACGGCCGTCCCGACCGCACAGCAGCTCGAGCTGCTGCGGACCCGCATCGACCCGTTCGGGACCGTCGCCTTCGACTTCCTCACCGGCGAGGCGCGGCTCGACTACCTCGAGGGCGTGCTCGCCAAGGAGTGGGCCCGCGCCGCGGCGCTGGTCAGCGACCGTTGACCGGCACGATGACCTCGCGGGCGTAGCGCTTCAGCGCGCCGCGCCGCTCGTCGAGGGTGAGCCCGCCGAACTTGCGGACGTAGAGCCCGAACGGATCGACGTGGACGGACTCGACGCCCAGCGCGGCCAGCGTCATCAGCTCCTGCGGGCTGCCCATGGCGACCGCCGACGCGACGTACTCGAACGGCCCGGTCCGGCCGTGCTCCTCGCGGATGCGGGCGATGGTCGCGAGGTGCTCGGCGGTGCGGGGCTGGGAGTGCAGCGGCGGCAGGCAGCCGTCGCCCAGCCGCGCCGCCCGGCGCAGCGCGGGCGTGCTGTCGCCACCGATGTAGATCGGGACCGCGCCGCCGGCCGGCGCCGGCTGCATCGCCACGTCCGGGAACGCGAAGAAGCGGCCGTCGTGGCCGACCCGTCCTCCGGTCCACAGGCGCCGCATCACCTCGATCGCCTCGTCGGTGCGAGGTCCGCGGGTGGCGAAGTCGAAGCCGAGGATCTCGAACTCCTCGCGCATCCAGCCGGCGCCGATCCCCAGGATCACGCGACCCGGGCTGACCGCCGAGAGCGTGGAGAACGCCTTGGCGACCAGCAGCGGGTCGCGCATCGGGAGCACGAAGACACCGGTGATCGCCCGCAGCCGCGTCGTCACCGCCGTGACGACCGCCGAGGCGACGACCGGATCGGGCCACTCACCGCTCTCGTCCCACGGCGCGCGACCCGTGGCCGGGTCCTTCGCGTAGGGGTACGGCGTCTGCACCTCGAACGGGTAGACGACGTGGTCGGGGAGCGAGATCGCGTCGAAGCCGAGCTCCTCGGCCGCCATCGCGACGGGGGCCAGCTGGTCGGCGGGGATGTAGGTCCCGTACAGGAAGAACTTCACGATCCGGCGCTCGTTCCCTCGTTCGCATTGGGGGTCGACGTTGCGCCCCAACTCGGATAAGCTGCCGTCAGATTATGACAGAAGATCGGCAGCAGACTCCTGTCCGCGTCGGGGTCGTCGTCGAGGATCTCGACGGCGTCCGCACGATCACCCTCGACCGGCCCGAGGCCCTCAACGCGTTCAGCCTCGCGATGTTCGACGGCGTTCGGGCGGCCCTCGACGAGGCTGCCGCCGACGACGCGATCGGCTGCGTGCTGATCACCGCCGCCGGCCGGGCGTTCACGGCCGGCTCGGACCTCGGCGACGACGTGGACGCCGCACCGCGGCCGCCGGGGCACGATCCCTACGACGCCTTCATCGAGCGCCTCGAGAGCTTCCCCAAGCCGCTCGTCGCCGCGGTCAACGGCCTCGCGATCGGCATCGGCACGTCGATGCTCGGGCACTGCGACCTGGTGCTCGCCTCCTGCTCGGCGCGCTTCCGGCTGCCCTTCGCCGCGCTCGGGCTCGTCCCAGAGGCGGGGAGCACGTCGACGCTCCCGGCGCTGATGGGCCGCCATCGCGCGACCCACGCGCTGCTGACCTCGGCGTGGATCTCGGCGGAGGAGGCGCTCGAGTCGGGCCTGGTGTGGCGCCTCACGTCCGACGAAGAGCTGCACGCGCAGGCGCTGGAGGTGGCGGTCGCGATCGCCGCGCAGCCGCTGGAGTCGCTGCTGGGCACCAAGCGGCTGCTGCTGGACGCGCGGCTGCCCGCCGCCCGCGCGGCCCGCGACCGCGAGGAGCCGGAGTTCCGCCGCCTGCTGGAGCGACCCGCCCATCGCGAGGCGCTGGCCGCCTTCCGCGAGCGGCGCGCCCCCAACTTCCGCGGCGTGGGATCGCAGGGATGACCCCGCAGGAGGTGCCCTACCCGCGCCTGGCGCCGCTGGCCGGCGGACCCCTGCGTGCGCTCGTGACCGTCATCGGCCTCGACCAGCACGAGGCCGGATCGCTGGCCGTCGCGCGGCTCCTGCGCGACGCGGGCGCCGAGGTCATCTACGCGGGGCGCTTCCAGCTGCCCGAGACCATTGCCGCCATGGCCATCGAGGAGGACGTCGACGTCGTCGGC
>JAWVGD010000639.1:0-7154 GCA_033855515.1 Baekduia sp. | reverse complement strand
GGTGCGCTTCACCGTGTCGCCCTCGACGATCTTCTCCCACGGGCCGAAGAGCACGGCGCCGACGTTGTCGGACTCGAGGTTCAGGGCGAGGCCCGTCACGTCGTGGGGAAACTCGAGCATCTCGAACGACATGCAGTTCTCGAGCCCGTGGATGCGGGCGATGCCGTCCGCGACCGACAGGACGGTGCCGACCTCGGTCAGCTCGGCCTGCCCCTGGTCGAGGCCCTCGATGCGGGACTTCAGGATGGAGGTGATCTCGTCGGGCTTGATCTGCATGCGGTTCGGTTCCTTGGTGTGAGAGCTCGGATGGTCGCGCTTAGGAGCGCGCGACGCTGCGGCGGAGGTTCTCGAGGCGGTTGCGGATGGAGGCGTCGAGGATGGAGTTCCCGACGCGGACGATGAGGCCGCCCAGCACGTCGGGGTCGACGGTCGAGGTCAGCTGGATCTGCTGGCCGGTCTGCTGTCCGATGGCATCTCCGATGGACTTCACCGTAGCCTCGTCCAACTCGACCGCCGAGGTGATCGTGACGGGGAGGAGCTTGTTCTCCTCGTCGTAGAGCGCCTCGAACTCCCGGCGCACGCGAAAGATCGCGGGCACCCGGTGGTTCTCGATCATCAGCTTCAGGAAGTTCTCGACGACGGGGTCCACTCCGTCGAGAAGCTTGCCCAGGCCCTCCTCCTTCTCCGCGGTGGAGAAGTAGGGGGCGAAGAAGAACGTCGACATGTCCGGGCTGCCGTCGAGCGCGTCGGCGAACTGGCCGAGCTGCTCCCGCACGACGTCGAGCTTGTCCTGCTCCTTGGCGACCTCGAAGAGGGACCGCGCGTAGACCTGGGCGATCTCCTCCATCTAGCGGCGCTCCCCCAGGGCGGTGAAGTCGAGCTCCGACAGCGCCTCCTCGACGAGACGGCGCTGGTCCTCCTCGTTGAGGGTCTTCCGGGTGACGCGCTCGGTGGCGGCGACGGTGAGGTCGGCCACTTCCTTGCGGATCTCCTGGATGGCACGGCGGGTCTCGGCCTCGATGTCGCGGCGGGTCTGCTCGAGCAGCTCCTCGCGCGACTCCTTGGCGTGCTCGAGGCTCTCGCGCTCGTGCGACTCCGCGGACTTGCGGGCACGGGCCACGATCTCCTCGGCCTGCGCGCGGGCCTCCTTGAGGCGCTCGCGGTACTCGGCCAGGATCTCGTCCGCCTCGGCCTTGGTGCGCTGGGCGGTGTCGATGGACTCCTCGATGAGGTGCTGGCGCTTCTCGAGGGCCTCGGAGATCCTGGGGAACGCCAGCTTGCGCAGGACGTAGAACGTCACCAGGAACGCGAGCAGCGTCCAGATCATCAGGCCCACATCGGGACTGACGAGGAAGTTGCTGCTCTCCTGCGCGGCCGCGGCCAGCGGCGTGATGATCCCGGTCAGCAGCATCGAGGTCTAGCCGAGGAAGAAGGCGATGAGACCGAAGATGAACGCGTAGAACACGATCGCCTCGGTCAGGGCGAATCCGAGCCACTGGATCGAGGTGATCTCGTCGCGCATCTCGGGCTGACGCGTCACCGACTCGATGACCTTGCCGAAGATGAAGCCGACGCCCACGCCCGGACCGATGGTGCCCAGGCCGGCGCCGATGCCCAACGCGATCGCCTTGCCGGCCTTGCGGCCGTACTCCTGCGCGGTCGCCGCATCGGCGGCAGCGGCGAGGTGGGTGACCTCAGAGATGACGGACAGGTCCACGGTGTTGTCTCCTTGGGTTAGTGCTCGGCGGCGACGGCGCCGCCGAGGTAGATCGCGGTAAGGGTGGCGAAGATGAAGGCCTGCAACGTCGCGACCAGCGCGACCTCGAAGATGAAGAAGGCCACGGCCATGACGCCGGTGACGGCGCCGAGGATCACGGAGCCGAAGATCGAGAGGTTCAGCAGGACCACGAGGCCGCCGCCCATGAACAGGATGAGCAGGTGGCCCGCGAGGATGTTCGCGAAGAGACGAACGCTCAGGCTGACGAGGCGGACGAAGTGCGAGATGACCTCGATCACGAAGATCGGCCCGGTCGCGGGGCCCTCGACGCCGGCGGGGACCCAGGACTTCAGGTAGCCGACGAGGCCCTTGGCCCGGATGCCCTCGACGTGGTAGCTGAACCACACGATGAGCGTGAGGACGAGCGGCACCGAGATGTTCGCCGTCGCGGCGAAGAGCGCGAACGTCGGCACGTGCACGCCGAAGATGTCGACCTTGTGCTCGGTGTTCGTCGGCAGCGGCAGGTAGCCGAGCATGTTCGAGAACCAGATGAAGAGGAAGAGGGCCCCGATGAACGGGAACCACTTCGCGGCCATCTTGTCGTCCATGTTGCCGCGCGTGATGTTGTCGCGCATGCCCAGGAACGCGGCCTCGACGGCCGTCTGGACCTTGTTGGGCCGGTCCGTCATCCGCTTGGCGACGTAGATCATCGTGAAGCACGTCAGCGCGGCCGCGATGACGACGTACATCACGGCCTTGTTGATGCTGAAGACCCCGAGATCGATCCACGTGTCGAGCTTGAACTCGTTCTGGGGCTTGTAGCTCTCGTTGATGTTCAACGCGAACGCGCCCGCGGGCGACGCGAGGAGGACGGCGAGCGGGGTGAGGAGGACGGCAGCGCGCGTCGATTGCCGACGCCGGCCGGGCTTGGACATCTTCAGGGCGTCTGGCGGGGCAATCGCGGTCACGAAGGCAGCTCTCGGTGGTTCTCGAACGGGCGGAAGATGAGGGACACGGTGAAGTAGGCCGTGAACAGCACGACCACAAGGACGGCGGCAGCGAGCCCGACGGCGTCCTTGCTCCCTGCAAGCAGGTACGCGCCGAAGATCGTAAGGGCTACGAGCCATCCGCGTCCGATCATCGAGCCCGCGGTCAGTCCGACGACCGTCCTCGGGTCGTCCGACGCGGCCGCGCGACGGCCCAGGAGCTCGGCGATCACGCGCTGCACGATCCAGGCGACGGCGCCGGCGGCGTAGCCCAGCAGCGGCCACCCGGCGATCAGGAAGATCGGCAGGGCGAGCGCGAGGAGCACGAGGTCGAGCTGACGCAGGACGGCGGCCATCGTCAGGACCGTCTCGCTTCGCGCGCCGCCGACGGGCACGGACGGCGCGGGATGGACGCACCCGGACGCCGGTGCGACACGGGGACGGCGGCGCAGCGCAGGCGCCGCGGGCCGCGGGCGCCGTGATGACGGGCACGGCGCAGGCGACCGCGACGGCGGCGGGCGTCGTCGGCGAAGGGGTCGTGGTCGAGGTTCTCGTGGGGCTCGTTCATGGCGTCAGGCGCGCAAAGGCGGGACCTGCTCGATGACGTGGCACACCCGTGCGGACCGGTGCGCGGGCGACCCTGCAGGAGGCGGGGGACGGTGCCTCCTTTGGCGGCAAGCGGGAGCCTAGCGAAGTCGCGGACTTTGTAACAACTTCGTGACAGTCGGCGCGAGCAGTCTGACGCGCGTACGCGCGCGAGAGACGTCGCCGAGGCCCGGCCGGGCCGGGCTCAGACGCCGGGTTCGAGCTCGGCGAGGAGGTCGTCGCGGTCGAGGTCGCCGAAGCCCATCGCGATGTGCCCGTCGGCGTCGTGGGGCCACTGCGCGACCGGCCGGTCCCACGCGAGCTCGAGGTCGTTGCCGTCGGGGTCGGAGAGGTAGACGGCCTCGTGGGTGCCGTGGTCGGAGAGCTGGCGCAGCGGCCAGCCGGCGGCCTCCAGGCGCCGCACGGCGTCGGCGAGGCCGGCGCGGGTCGGGTAGTTCAGCGCGACGTGATGCAGCCCGCAGACGCCGTCGGGCTGCGGACCGCCGTCGCGCGACTTCCAGGTGTTGAAGCCGAGGTGGTGGTGATAGCCGCCGGCCGACAGGAACAGGATGTCGCCCGTGGTCCCCCACCCCGGCACGTCGCGCGCCTCGGCGACGACGTCGAAGCCGAGGACGTCGACGTAGAAGGCGCGCACGCGGTCGATGTCGGCCGTCCGCAGATGGACGTGCCCGATGCGCACGCCCGGGTCGATCGGCTCCGGCGCGGACTGGGTCGGACGGGCGGTCCCCTGGCTGGTCTCGGTCATCTGGCGCCCGAGGCTAACGCGCCGGCGCCGTCGCGATCTCAGTCCAGATCGACGATGGCGAAGGCGATCGTCGATCCGGTCACGGTCGCCTCCCCCATCGTGTGGCGCGGTTGGCGCCGGCGGTCGGTCGGGCTGCCGGGGTTGAAGAGCTGGAAGGCGCCGTCGGGCGAGGACTCGTGCAGCGGGATGTGGCTGTGGCCGAACACGACGGCGGCGCAGCCGGCGAAGGCCCGGCGCTGGCGTTCCAGCCGCCCCGTCGCGGGCCCGGCGTCGTGGACCATCCCGATCTCGACGCCGCCGGCGACGACGACGCGCTCGGCGGGCAGGCGCGCGCGCACGGGGGCGTCGTCGACGTTGCCGTGCACGGCGGCCACCGGCGGACCGAGCGCCTCGAGCATCGCCAGCACCTCCAGCCGCATCAGGTCGCCGGCGTGCAGGATCAGGTCGGCGGCGCGCAGCCGCGCCACGCACGCCTCGGGGAGCGCCCGGCCGCCGCGCGGCAGGTGCGTGTCGGAGATGATCGCCAGGCGCACCGGCGCCGGCGCTCAGCCGCTCGGCGTGCGCGCCAGCAGCCGCTGCTTGCGGCGCTGGGCGGCGGCCTTCATCTCGGTGCGCACGACGCCGAGCGCCGGTCGCGCGTGTCCGCGCGGGTCGACGAGCCCCGAGTCCCAGTTGTCACCGCGCACGGCGTTCCAGTGGTAGAGGTAGACCCGCGTGACGCGCGGGCTGAGCGCCACGAGCTTGTCGAACACCCAGCGCGTCGCCACCGCGGCGTGCGCCGCCGACTCCGGGAAGCCGACCTTGTCGCGGTTGCGCCGCTGTACGATGCCGCCCGTCTCGGTGAACCAGATCGTGCCGTTCGTATGCGCGAGGAGCGTGCGCGTGCCGCTCGTCCGCAGGCGGTTGGCGTCGATGTAGTTGTGCAGCCCCCACAGCTCGGGGCGCCGTGCCGGGCCCAGGTACTTCTGGAACGCGTCGACCCACTGCCCCATGTTCGGCATGTCGAGCACCTCGGCGGCGAGGATCGTGCAAGAGGGGCACTCACGCTTCATCGCGTCGTAGTAGGCGGCGACGAGCTGCGGGCGGTGGCACGTCGGCTCGCCGCAGTGGTTGGCCTCGTTCCACGTCGCGAACGTCGTCACCCACGGGTACCGCGCGCGGAACAGCCGGAACTCGTACTTGAAGCGCGCCGGGGTCGGCAGGACGCGGCGCTGGTCGCCGCGCGCGTGTCCGAAGGCCACCAGCGGCTGCACCCCGGCGTCGTGGGCGGCGCCCATCCACTGGTCGACCTCCTGCCGCTCCCACCCTCTGTCGAGGGCGTTCCAGGCGATCGCGATCCGCGCGTGCGAGACCCCGAGGTTCTCGAACAGCGGGTCGGTGAACATCTCGGGCTTCTGGTCGCCGATGCCGACGACCAGCGCCCCCGCCGAGGCGGGGGCCGTCAGGACCGCGGCCAGCAGGGCGACCGCGACGACCAGCGCGCGCACGGGCCTCACGCCGCGTCCGCGGGATCCTCGGTGAGCACGGTGTCCTCGTGCGAGTAGGGCGGCGAGCAGCAGCACAGCAGGACGAGCGGCTCGTCGCCGCGGTTCTCGAGCTTGTGCTCGACGCCGGGCGGGAGGACCGCGCAGTCGCCGGGGCCGACGTCGCGCCATTCGCCGGCGACCCGCAGGCGGCCGCGGCCGGCGGTGAAGAAGTAGAGCTCCTCGGACTGCGGGTGGTAGTGCGCGGTCGTCGCGCCGCCGCCGGGGACCGTCGCCTCGGCCAGGCTCTGATGGCGCGCCGGCAGCGTCGCCGCGCCGGCGATCTCACGGATCGTCGAGCCGTCCAGCGTCGTGAACGGCTCCCGCTCGTCCAGGTTCCCCAAGTGCATCGCTAGGAAGGTACCCATCCGAGCGGTCCGACAGACAGCCCGCCCCGGCCATGAGGCCGGGACGGGCAGGTCGGTCACGCGCTGCCCGGGCTACGCCAGGGCGCGGCGCGCCGACTCGCGGTCGACGCGCTCGGCCGCCCCGGCCAGGACGCGCGCGACGTGCGCGCGCACGGGTCTCGGGGGAGGTTCGGCCCGGCGGAGGTCGGCTACGTGACGGCTGCTCGCCCGCGGGCGCGGAGCGGCGGCCTTGACGTAGTCGGCGTGGAGGTGGAACTGCATGGCGATGGTGCTCCTTCGGTATGGATGAAGGGGCCACCGCCCGGTGACTGGGCTTGCCGCGATGCGCAAGGAGCCTGCGGGCGATGGACGCCCGCGGACTGGTGCTGAGTGGACCTAGCGCGCGAGCGGAGAAGACGTGGCGAAGCCGCGGAGGCCCGCCGCGAAGACCGGGGTCTTCGCGTGGGACGTCTTGGGCGTGATGTCGCGTCGGCGAGCTCGCATGCAGATCGCCTCCTCCAAGTTGTAGGCCCGGCGGGCCAAGTTCTAGGAGAAGTCCCGGGGACCGTATCAAGGGCCCCCGGGAGCGGTCAAGTGCGGCTAACCGGCCTTCACACCCAGCAGCGCCTGGAGCACCGCCAGCGCCGGGCGTCCCTGATCGTCGGGGCCGATCAGGCCGGAGTCCCAGGTGCGGCCGTCGCCCACGCCGGTGTTCCAGTGGTACAGGTAGACGCGCTGCACGCGCGGGCTGAGCTTCGCCAGCGTCGAGAACACGAACTTGGTGACCGTGGCGGCGTGCGTCGCGCTGGTCGGGAACTTGACCCCCGAGCCGTTGTTGCGCGAGACGACGCCGCCGGTCTCGGTGAACCACACCGCGCCCTTCACGGCGCCCAGCAGCTTGCGCGTGCCCGTGGTCTTCAGCGTGTTGGCGTCGGTGTAGTTGTGCAGGCCCCACACCTTCGGCGTGCGCTTGGCCGCCTTGACGAAGCGCTGGGCCCAGGTGCCCACGTTGCCGCGGTCCAGCAGGTCGGCGCCGAGGATCGTGCAGGTCGGGCACGCCTTGCGCATGGCCGTCCACCAGCGCGCGACGGTCTGCGGGCGCTTGTTGATGTTCGCCTCGTTCCAGGTGGCGAACTCCTTCAGGAACGGGTAGCGGGCGCGGAACGCCTTCAGCGACCTCGCCATCTGCGCGGGCGACGGGTTGTAGGACGTGCGCCGGCGCGAGCGGTC
>JAWVGD010000638.1:0-14477 GCA_033855515.1 Baekduia sp. | reverse complement strand
ACTCCTTCCTGTACTACGTCTGAGCCGCCGTGATCCGGAACGTCGCGCGGACCGCGGACCCGTTCGGGACGCGCGCCACGACGCGGTAGCGCCCGGGTGCGAGGGCGTGGCCGCCCACGCGCCCGGCGAAGCGCAGCGTGTTGGTGCCCTTGCGGCCGGCCTGGGTGAAGCGTCCTGCCATTGCGACGTAGCGCGTACAGCGCCGGCCGTGGCCGGGTCGCCCGGAGCAGGTCGTGCCGCGCCTGTGGCCCGCCGCCGCCCGTTCGATGCCGAAGGTCACGACGGCCGGCGCCGACAGCCGGTAGGTCAGCCGGCTCCCGCGGGACCCGGTGCCCGGCAGGAACGTCCGGCGGCTGAACGCGAGCGCCGAGAGCACCGGCGTCGGCGCGGGCTTGAGGGTCACTGGGCCGGGCGCGCTACCGGGAGCAGGTGCCGCGGGGCCGGCCTCTGGCACCGTCACCCTGACGGTCGCCATGCCCGGGACGCCCGCGGGGTCGACCGCGGTCAGCGTCGCGGTGTGCTCGCCGGCGCTGGTGAACGCGTGCGTCGCGGTGGCGCCGGCGCCGACCGTCGCGCCGTCGTCGAAGGTCCATTGGTAGCCCGCGACGACCTCGCCCGGGTCGGGGTCCGCGCCCGACCCGCTGAAGGCGACCACGGCGCCGATGGCCGCGGTCGTCGCGTCGGCGGCCGCGGTGACCACCGGCGCCCGGCGCTGGTACTCGAAGGCGCCCGCGTCGCGACGGGCGGCGACCCGCCGCGGCAGCCCGGCGGCGTCGGTGGCCGACTCGGCCGCGCCGAGCGCGCCGGGCGTCCCGGCGTCGACCAGCGCGGAGTCGAAGCGCAGGCGCCAGTCGCCGGCCGCATTGTCGACGAAGCCCGGCGTCCCGTTCAACCGGTTGGTGTTGGCGGGCGGGGCGGGGACGGCCGCGCCGTTGGTGCCCCAGCGCAGGAGCTCGTCGTCCGGGAAGCTCGAGAAGCTCGTCGCCAGCGACGTGACCGAGCCGGGGTCGCCGGCCCCGAGCTCGAAGGGACGGCCGACGCCGTTGATGATGGAGTCGCGCAGCGTCCCGGTCGACGACATGCCGTCGTAGGACTGGAGCTCGACGCCGGCGGCGTTGCTGACCCCGTGCACGATCGTGAGGTGGCGCAGCGTCGTCACCGCGTTGCCGTTGACGTTGGCCTCGGCGTAGAGCGCCGTCGAGGCGACGCCGCCGAGGTCGAACAGCGTGTCCTCGACCGTCAGCGTCGCGGCGTACGCCGAGATCCCGGTCGTGGCATGCACGAACCGCGCGCGGCGCACGGTCGCCACCCCGGAGGCCTGCACGCCGTAGAGGCCGCTGACCGTGGAGTCGGTCAGGGTGCCGCCGACGGTCATCGCGGCGCCGGTGCCGCCGGGCACCGTCAGCGTGCCGTGGCCGAAGGTCGCGCCGGCCTGGAGGGCGACGCCCGACGCACTGGTCGCCCCGCCGGGGGCGACGGTGACGGTGACGTTCTCGGCGCTGCCGCCCAGGCCGAGGCCGAGCATGCCGGTTCCGCCCGGGACGACGATCCCGAGGTCGGCGACGGTCGTGGCCGGGCCCGCCGTGAGCACGGCCCCGTTGTTGAAGGTCTCGCGCGAGAGGACCGTGGCGGTCGCGCCCGCGCCCTGCAGGGTGAGCGCGTCACCGGTGTCGGCACGGAACGCTGCCGCGTTGCCCGCCGTGCGCGAGTAGGTGCCCGCGCCGACGGTGACGCGGTCCGGTCCGCCGGCGTTGGCGTGCGCCGCCGCGGCGCTCAGCGCGGCCGTCAGGCCGGCGGCGCCCGTGCCCTTGTCGATCCCACCGCCGCTGACGCACGCCGCGTCGCCGACGCAGTAGTTGGTGGCCATGGCCGCCGGCGGCGCGGCGAAGGCCAGAGCGGTGAGGGCGGCGGCGAGCCAGAGCGGGGAGGAGGGTCGGTTCATGACGGGGCGAGTGAAACAGACCGCCCGGCCCGCGCGGGCGCGATCGAGGCCGATCGAGACCAACGTGAGACTCGCGGCGCTGCAGCGGCTCGCCGCGGCGGGTCAGCCGCACTGCGAGACGCCGGTCTGCCGTATTGGCGCCGTGCCGAGGGTGGTCGCTCACACCGGGGCGGCGGATCCGTCCGGCGCGGCGGGCGCCCAGTCGACGCTCAGCGCCGGCGTGCCCGCGATCGTCTGCAGGACGACGCAGTAGCGCTCGGTCAGCTCGACGAGCTTGGCGACCCGCGCCTGCTCGGCGTCGGTCTCGAGGTCGAAGTGCAGCCGGATCGAACGGAAGCCGACGGGCGCGTCGCGGTCCACGCCGAGCGTCCCGCGGAAGTCGAGGTCGCCCTCGGCGGTGACCCGTCCCTCGACCGGGATCGCCAGGCTGGTCGCCACGGCGCGCATCGTCACGCCCGCGCACGCGGCGAGGGCCTCGAGCAGCATGTCGCCCGAGCACAGCGCGGTGCCGTCGCCGCCGGATGCCGGATGCAGGCCCGCGGTGGCCAGCGCGCGCCCGGTCTGCACGCTGCAGGTCACGCCGTCGCCGAGCGTCGCGCCGGCGCGGAGGGTCACGACGGCGGCGTCCGGGTTCTCCCGGTAGCGGTCCTTCAGCGGGGCCTGCAGCTCCCGTAGCTCATCTGCTCGCATCAGCGCGCTCCTTGGTGGTCTTGTCGAGGGGCAAGTGTCCCTCACTCCGGGCTCGCCTAGGATGCGCGCCCATGGACTTCTGGCAGGCGGTGGTGCTCGGCGTGGTCGAAGGGCTGACCGAGTTCCTCCCGGTCTCCTCGACCGGGCATCTGACGATCACCGAGAAGCTGATGGGCCTGTCGATCGACGACAAGTCGATCACCGCCTTCACGGCCGTGATCCAGATGGGGGCGATCATCGCGGTCCTCCTGTACTTCGCCAAGGACATCATCGCCCTGCTGAGCGCCGGCTTCGCGGGGATCCGCTCCCCCAGGAATCGCGGCACGCAGGACTGGCGGCTGGCGTGCGCGGTGGTCGTCGGGTCGATCCCGATCGGCATCGTCGGCCTGGCCCTCAAGGACTTCATCTCGGGTCCGCTGCGCAGCCTGTGGGTCATCGGCTTCGCGTTGATCCTCTGGTCGGGGGTGATGGTGTACGCCGAGCGCCAACACCGCTCCACGCGCCACGAGGACGACATCACCCTGCGCGACGCGATCGTCGTCGGGCTCTTCCAGTGCATCGCGCTGATCCCCGGCGTCTCGCGCTCGGGCGCGACGATCAGCGCGGGACTGCTGCGCGACCTCGATCGCGTCACCGCGACGCGCTTCGCGTTCTTCCTGTCGATCCCGGCGCTGACCGCGGCAGGGCTGCTCGAGCTCAAGGACTCGCTGCACGGCGGCGTCGGCGTGGGGCCGACGCTGGTCGGCACGGTCGTCGCGTTCGTGGTGGCCTACGCCACCATCGCCTGGCTGCTGCGGTTCGTCGCCCACAACTCGATCGCGAAGTTCGTGCCCTACCGCGTCGCGCTCGGCGTCGTGGTCCTGGCCGTGCTGGCGATCACCGGCAGCAGCTAGGGGAACACTGGCCCAGAGGGCCAGGTTCCCTTGCGGGTGTTCGCCCAGGGGGCGAAACCCGCGGCGGGGTAGGGACCGCGCTCCTAGGAGCTGGTCGTGGCGGGGGTCGACGGCGCCTCGGCGTCGTTGCCCGCCGCGGCCGGGCCGGCGTCGGCCGGCGCCGCGGGCAGCGTGACCACGAAGCGGGCGCCGCCCTCGGGCGACGTGCTCAGCGCGACGTCGCCGCCGTGGGAGCGTGCGACCGCGCGCACGATCGACAGGCCGAGGCCCACCGAGCCGCCGCGGTCGCCTTCGGCGCGGACGAATCGGTCGAAGACGTCGTCGCGCAACGGGGACGCCACGCCGGGGCCGTCGTCGTCGACGAGCAGCACCACGCGGTCGCCCTCCTGCCTGACCGACGCACGCACGTGCGTGCCGGGCGGCGTGTGCTGCGTGGCGTTCTGGAGGAGGTTCAGCGCCATGCGGTGCAGCTCGTCGCGCGCGCCCTCGACGAGCGCCGGCTGGGCGTCGATGCTGAGCTCATGGTCGCCGGCGACGGGCCCGAGCTCGGCGGCGGCTTCGATGAGCACGCGGCTGAGGTCGGTCGGGGCGTGGGGGACCACGCGCTTGGCGTCGGCCCGCGCCAGCAGGAGCAGGTCGGCGACGAGTCGCCGCATGCGCTGCGTCGAGCGCAGCGCCGACCGCGCCGCCTCGCCGCGCTCGCCGTCGAGCACCTCGGCCAGCAGCTCCAGGTTGGCGAGCACGCTCGTCAGCGGCGTGCGCAGCTCGTGGCTGGCGTCGGCGACGAACTGGCGCTGGCGCGCGAGCGTCGCCTCGGTCTCGGCGCGTGAGGACTCCAGCGCCTGGAGCATCTCGTCCAGGGTCCGGGCCAGCTCGGCGACCTCGTCCTCGGTGTCGGGGATCGGCACCCGCCGGTTGGGGTCGCGCGTCGTCGCGATGTCGCGGGCCGTCTGGGTCAGGCGGGTGATCGGCGCCAGCGCACGCCGCGACAGCGCCAGCGCGAGGGCCAGCGCGAGCGCGGTGCCCATCAGCACCCCGAGCAGCAGGAACACCCGCACGCCGTGGACGCTCGCCTCGGTCGGGGCCACCTTGCGCCCGTACTGCACCACCACCGGGATGCTCAGCGGTGAGTTGGGGATCGAGAGGTTCGTCGAACGCGTGACGACCCGGTAGCCGGCGATCTGGCCGCTCTGGCGCACCGGCAGCCCGTGCGCCACGAAGTTCGGGGCGTTGTCGGTCTGGGCGATCACGACGCCGTTGGGGAACAGCACGCGGATGACCGCCTGGTTGGGCGCCGCGTAGGTCCGCACGAGCTCCGGCGCGATCGTGGCGCCCTTCTGGTCGGAGTAGTTGATGGGCAGCCGGCTGCGCAGCAGGTTGTCGACCGCCGTCGTCATCTCGTGGCGGAAATCGCTGCGGATCCGCGACGCGGTGAGCTGCCCGATGACGACCGCGAAGCCGCAGAGCACGATGAAGGTCAGCCCGGCCGACAGCAGCGCCAGGCGCCAGCGGATCGACAGCGCGTGGAGTAGCGAACTCATCGAAGGTGCCTCGAGGCCGACGTGCCAACCCGGACGGCAGGGGTGGCGCTCATGCGCGCAGCACGTACCCCGCGCCGCGGATCGTGTGGAGCAGGCGCGGCTCGCCGCCGCCCTCGAGCTTGCGCCGCAGGTTGGACACGAACACCTCGATCGTGTTCGTCGTCGCGAAGGGGTCATAGCCCCAGACGTCCTCCAGCAGACGCTGGCGCGGGACGACGATGCGCTCGTTGCGCATGAGGTACTCGAGCAGCTCGAACTCGCGCTGGGTCAGCTCGACGATCCGCTCACCGCGGCGGACCTCGTGCGTGTCGGGATTCAGCGACAGGTCGGCGACCACGAGCGACGCGGTGCCGCGCGGCGGCCGGCGGCGCAGCAGGGCACGGAGCCGCGCGAGCAGCTCCTGACGCTCGAACGGCTTGACGAGGTAGTCGTCGGCGCCGGCGTCCAGGCCCTCGACGCGGGACTCCAGCGCGTCGCGGGCGGTGAGCATGAGGATCGGGACGTCGTCGCTGGCCCGCAGCCGCCGCGCGACGTCCATGCCGTCGATCTTGGGCAATCCGAGGTCGAGCACGACGAGGTCGGGGACGAAGTCGTTGGCGGCGCCCAGCGCGGCCTCGCCGTCGCCGGCGATCCGGGTCTCGTAGCCCTCGAGCCGCAGCGACCGCTGCAGCACCTGGGCGATGTCGTCGTCGTCCTCCACGATGAGGACCCGCGCCTGCCGCTCGTGGCCGTCGATCACACCGGGATGGTAGTGCCAAGGCTCAACGCCAGCTCAAGGGCTTCGGGCCGGCGGCGGGCAGGGACGGGACGGGGTGCGTCGAAGGTGAGGGTCCGAGCTATGGCCACGACCCGCACCCCAGCCCCGCGCAAGCGCAAGCCTGCGCCGAAGTCCAAGACGACCGCGTCGTCGGCGCGAACGCGCAAGCCGCCGACCGGCAAGGCTCGCGCGCGCCGCTCGTCGGCCGCGTGGGCGCCGCGCCTGCCGCTGCTCGAGCAGCGCCACCTGGACCTGTTCGGCCTGGCGCTCGTGGCCTGCGGCGTCTTCCTCGTCTTCCCGCTCTATCTCGGGTGGGACGGCGGCCGCGCGGGCGACGCGGTCCTGAACGGCCTCGCGCTGGCCGTCGGCGCGATGCGCTTCGCGGCGCCCCTGGGCATCATCGCGGCGGGCGCGGTCATCGTGATGCGGCCGGTGCTGCCGTCGGTGCGCCCGTTCAAGTCGGGCGGGATCTGCCTCGTGCTGGCGCTCGCGCTGATGTTCGCGGCCGGGACGCTGGGCCTCGGCCCCTCAGGCGTCCGCGACGGGTACTGGCATCAGGAGTTCCTGCGCGACCGCGGCGGCTACCTCGGCGAGGTGCTGTTCTACGGCACCCACACCTTCGTCGGGTCGATCGGGACCCACATCCTCGCCGTGTTCCTGTTTCTGGCCGGCGTGCTGCTGCTGACGGGCGCGTCGATCGCCGGCGTGCTCAAGGCCACCGGCAGCGGCGTGGCCGACACCACGCGCGTCCTGCGCACCGCGCCCGACCAGCTCGGGCTGCGCCGCGACGGCGGGCGCGACGGGGCCACGGCCGCCGGGCGGCGCGCGACGGCCGGCGGCGGCGCGACCAAGGACGCGACCGGCACGCGGCGCCCGCGCGTCGAGGTGCCCGAAGCCACCGATGACGACGAGGTCGTCGTCAAGGCCACCCACCTGGAGGCGCCGTCGCTGGACGGCTCGGAGCGCTACCCCGACATCTTCGGCGACGACCCGTCGGCGATGGACATCCCCGACACGGCCGAGCCGCGCGTCAGCCGCAAGAAGCCCAAGGGCACGCCGGAGCCCGACGCGGGCGCGACGACCGACGAGCCGTTCGTGTCCGATCCCGACCCCGAGCCGACCGCCGCCGAGCTCGCGTCCGACGCGCTGGTGGCCGACGCGACGCTCGAGGGCGACCCGCTGCCCGGCGCCGACGAGGTCGACGACGACCCGCAGCAGCTGGAGCTGGGGCGGGCGGGGATGGGGTCTCCTGGCGAGGACGAGGACATCGAGTACTTCATCCCGGACCCGCGCGTGCTGACGCGCTCGACCGGCGACCAGATCCGCCCCGATACCAGCGGCAACGAGAAGACTGCCGCGACATTGGTGGAGGCCCTGCAGCACTTCAAGATCGAGTCCAGGGTCGTCGGCACGGTGTCGGGCCCGCACATCACGCGCTACGAGCTGCAGCTGGCGCCGGGCGTGAAGATGAGCAAGGTCTCCCAGCTCAAGGACGACCTCGCCTACTCGCTGGCCGCCACCGAGATCCGCATCCTCGCGCCGATCCCGGGCAAGCAGGCCGTCGGCATCGAGGTCCCCAACCGGCTGCGCCGCACCGTCCACCTCGGCGACGTCTTCCGCCCGCGGCCCAAGGACCACTCGCCGCTCACCGTCTGGCTCGGCAAGGACGTCTCCGGCAAGGCGATCGGGGCCGACCTGGCCAAGATGCCGCACATCCTCGTCGCGGGCACGACGGGCGCCGGCAAGTCGGCGTGCATCAACGCCATGCTGTCGTCGATCCTGCTGAACGCCACGCCGGACGAGGCGCGCCTGGTGCTCGTCGACCCCAAGCAGGTCGAGCTCAACCACTACGAGGACGTCCCGCACCTCCTGACGCCGGTCATCACCAGCCCGCGCCAGGCCGCCAACGCGCTGCAGAACCTCGTCCGCGAGATGGAGTGGCGCTACGGGATCATGTCCATGAAGCGCACCCGATCGCTCATCGAGCTCAACAAGGTGCGCGTCGCCGAGGACGAGAAGCCGCTGCCGTACATCCTGTGCGTCATCGACGAGCTCGCCGACCTGATGATGGTCGCGCCGGGCGACGTGGAGGACTCGATCATCCGGATCGCGCAGAAGGCGCGCGCCGTGGGCATCCACCTCGTGCTCGCCACGCAGAGCCCGCGCGTGGACGTCATCACCGGCATGATCAAGGCCAACGTCCCGTCGCGGATCGCCTTCGCCGTCAGCTCGCAGATCGACTCCCGCGTCATCCTCGACCAGGGCGGCGCCGAGTCCCTGCTGGGCATGGGCGACATGCTGTTCTCGCCGGTGGGCTCCTCCAGGCTGCAGCGCATCCAGGGCGCCTACATCGACGAGGCCCAGGTCGCGGCGATCACCGAGTTCTGGGCGCGCCAGGGCGAACCCGACCTGCGGGAGGACCTCCTGCAGGAGGTCGAGGCAGAGCCCTCCGACGGCGGCCGCGACGAGGCCGATGGCAAGGATCCCGACGAGGATCCGCTGCTGGCCGAGGCCATCCAGCTCGTCGTCGAGATGGGCACCGCCTCGACGTCGATGCTCCAGCGGCGCATGCGCCTGGGCTACACGCGCGCCGGACGCATGATGGACATGCTCGAGCGCCGCAACGTCATCTCCGGCTACGAGGGCTCCAAGCCGCGGCAGGTGCTCATCACCGAGTCCGACGTGCCGCGGGTGCTCGCGGCGCTGGCCGAGAAGGGCGACGTCGCCGCGCCCGCGCCGGCCGACGTCGCGCTGCCGCCGCCCCCCGTGTCGCCGCCCGAGGACGACCCTCTCGCCGGTCACGACGAGCCCGCGTAGCGGCGCTCCATACACTGCGGGCCGACCCATGCCGGAGATCGGGGCCACCCTCCGCGAGGCGCGCATGCGCGCCCGCATCGACATCTCGGAGATCGAAGCCGAGACGAAGATCCGTGCCAAGTACCTGCGGGCACTGGAGAACGAGGAGTGGGGGCTGCTGCCGGGGCCGGCCTACGTGCGCAGCTTCCTGCGCACCTATGCGGAGGCGCTCGACCTCGACGCCAAGCTGCTGCTGGAGGAGTACAAGCTCCGCCACGAGCGCCCGTCCGACCACGACCTGATGCCGATCGGCGCCCAGCGGCGCCGTGGCCGCGGTGGCCGCGGCGGCGGCCCGGTGCGCCATCGCGAGCCCCGCGGGGTGCCGCGCGGGCTGGTCATCGGCGTCATCGTCCTGCTGCTGATCGGCGCGCTGTACCTGCTGGGCACCGGCGGCAAGGGCAACAACGGGACCGGCAGCGCGGCCGCCACCACGCAGACGAGCACGACGACGTCGACGCCGGTCCCCGCGTCGAAGGCCGCCAAGAAGACGGCGACGAAGAAGAAGGCCAAGGGCGCGTCGTCCTCGGCCTCCTCCAAGCTCGCGCGCGTGCAGCTGCTGACCACGGGGCCGGGTCCGGTCTCGGCCTGCCTGGTCGACGCCGCCGGGCGCGCACGCATCCCGGGCGCCACGCTGCAGCAGAACCAGACCGTGGGCCCGTACCGCTCCAAGAGCTTCCGCCTGCGGCTCGGCAACGGCAACGCGCGGATCCGCGTCGACGGCAAGACCTACAGCGTGGCCAAGGCCAGCCCGGTCGCCTACCGGATCACCAAGGGCTCCGTCCAGCGCGTGAACCCGTCGACGACCCCCAGCTGCGGGCCGTGACCGGAGGGCGCCGATGAGCGTGCGCGCGGGCATCGTCGTCACCGGCACCGAGGTGCTCACCGGCCGCGTGACCGACCGCAACGGCCCGTGGCTGGCCGACCGGCTGCGTGACCTCGGCGTCGACCTGGCGCACAACGTCATCGTCGGAGATCGCCCGTCCGACGTCCGCGACGCGCTCGGCTGGCTGCGCGACGCGGGCGTGGACCTCATCGTCACGAGCGGCGGCCTGGGCCCCACCGAGGACGACCTGACCGCCACGGTGGTCGCGGAGTTCCAGGGCCGGGCGCTGGCGGTCGACGAGGCGCTGGAGGGACGGATCGGCGCGATCCTGCAGGCGCTGCGCGTCCGCTGGCCCGATCTGGACGAGGAGACGATCCGGCGCTCGAACCGCAAGCAGGCGCTCGTGCCCGAAGGGGCGACGGTCCTCGAGCCCGTGGGCACGGCCCCGGGGCTCGTCGTGCCGCCGTCGGGCGGGGACGCAGGCCCGACCATCGTCGTGCTGCCCGGGCCGCCGCGCGAGCTGCAGCCGATGTGGCAGACGGCGGTGCAGACCGAGGCGCTGCAGCAGGCCATCGCGGGTGCCACGGTCTATCGCCAGCACATGCTGCGCCTGTTCGGGATCCCGGAGTCCGAGATCGCCGACACGATGCTGCGCGCCCGTGACGCGGGCATCGACCTCGACGCGCTGGAGATCACCACGTGCCTGCGCCGCGGCGAGATCGAGGTCGTCACCCGCTACGAGCCGCCCCAGCAGGCGGTCTACGACGCGTTCGAGGCGCTGATCCGCGAGCGCCACGCCCGCACGCTGTTCTCCGACGACGGGACGACCGTCGACGAGCAGGTGGGCGAATTGCTGCGCTCCGCGGGCCGCACGATCGCCACGGCGGAGTCCTGCACGGGCGGCCTGCTGGCCGGGCGGCTGACCGACCGGGCGGGGTCGTCGGACTACACCGCCGGCGGCCTCGTCGTCTACTCCAACGCGGCCAAGACGGCGCTGGCCGGGGTCGATCCGGCGCTGATCGAGCGCGTCGGCGCGGTGTCGGTCGAGGTCGCCGAGGCGCTCGCCGACGGTGCGATCGCGGCTCTGGACGCCGACGTCGGCGTGGGCATCACCGGGATCGCGGGGCCGGGCGGCGGCACGGAGGACAAGCCCGTCGGGACCGTGTGCTTCTCGGTGGCGATCCGCGGCGGGGAGCGCCTGACGCGGCGGATCGTCCTGCCCGGCGATCGCTTCGAGGTGCGCGACCGGTCCACGACGGTCGCGCTGCACATGGTGCGCCGGCTGCTGCTGGGCCAGACCGACGGGGACGCCCCCTGAGCGCGCGCCTCTTCGTGGCCTTGGAGGTCGGCGAGGAGGACCGCCGGGCGCTGGTCGCCTGGGCGCGGGAGGCGGTGGGGGAGGATCGCGGCATGCGGGTGGTGGACCCGGCGCAGGTGCACTTGACGCTCGCGTTCCTCGGCCACCGGCGCCTCGACGACGTGCCGGACCTCGAAGCGCTCGTGGAGGGCCTGGCGCTGCGGGCCGCGCCAGCGCTGCGGACGGCGGGCGGGCTGTGGCTGTCACCGCGGCGCCCACACGTCCTGACGGTCGCCGTCGACGACGCCGACGGGGCGCTGGCGCGGGTGCACGACCGCGTGTGGCGTGGGCTGGAGGGCCTGGGGTTCGAGCGCGAGGCGCGCCCCTTGCGCCCGCACCTGACGGTGGCGCGGGTGCGCCACGGCTGGACGGCGCCGTCGGCGGCGCTGCCGCCGCTGCCGCCGCGCCCGCTGACGGCGGGCGCCGTCGTGCTGATGCGGTCGTGGCTCGGCGGCGGCCCGGCGCGCCACGAAGCGCTCGCGCGGCGCGAATTCGGCACCGAATCGTGACGTTGCGCGGCTGTCGCGGCACACGAACACCCGTACGGTTCAGTTCCGTCCGACGCGACCCCCACACTGGATCGCAACTTCCGTGCCGAGAGAGGTTTTCACCGCGATGCCCGCAACCGACGAAAAGGCCATCAAGGCCCGAGACACCGCCCTCGCCGGCGCCCTGACCCAGATCGAGCGCCAGTTCGGCAAGGGGTCCGTGATGCGCATGGGCGACCCGGGCGCGCAGGTCAAGGTCAACGCGATCCCGACCGGCGCGCTGTCGCTGGACCTCGCCCTCGGGATCGGCGGTATGCCCCGCGGCCGCATCGTGGAGCTGTTCGGCCCGGAGTCCTCGGGCAAGACGACGCTGACCTATCACGTGCTCGCCGAGGCGCAGAAGCTCGGCGGCGTCTGCGCGTTCATCGACGCCGAGCACGCGATGGATCCGCTCTACGCGCAGGAGATCGGCGTCAACATCGACAACCTCCTGGTCTCGCAGCCCGACTACGGCGAGCAGGCCCTGGAGATCTGCGACATGCTCGTGCGCTCCGGCGCCGTCGACCTCGTGGCCATCGACTCCGTCGCGGCCCTGACGCCGCGCGCCGAGCTCGAGGGCCAGATGGGCGACCAGACCGTCGGCCTGCAGGCGCGGATGATGAGCCAGGCGATGCGCAAGCTCGCCGGCAACCTGAACCGCACGCAGACGCTCTGCCTCTTCACGAACCAGATCCGTGAGAAGGTCGGCGTCATGTTCGGCTCCCCCGAGACGCAGCCGGGCGGTCGCGCGCTGAAGTTCTACTCGTCGCAGCGCCTGGACATCCGGCGCATCGAGACGCTGAAGGACGGCACCGAGGCCGTCGGCAACCGCGTCCGCGTCAAGGTCGTCAAGAACAAGGTCGCGGCGCCGTTCCGCCAGGCCGAGTTCGACATCGAGTTCGGCAAGGGCATCTCGACCTCGGGCTGCGTCCTGGACCTCGGGATCGAGCACAACATCGTCTCGAAGTCCGGGTCGTTCTTCTCCTACGGGGACGACCGCCTGGGCCAGGGCCGCAACAACGTCAAGAACTTCCTCGACGAGCATCTCGAGATCCGCAGCGAGATCGAGGCCAAGGTCTACGAGGCGCTCGCCATCGACCGCGACCTCGTCGCGCCGATCGACCGGGACGCGGTGCCCGAGGGCATCGACCCCGTCACCGGCGAGATCAAGGCGACGGCCGCGGCCTGAGCACGAGGCCGGCGATGACCACTGCTGAACGCGCCATCGACCCCGAAGCGCGCCTTCAGCACGCGCTCGACCTGAGCTACCGCTACCTCGGGTTCCGTGACCGCACGGTGCTCGAGGTGCGGCGGCATCTGGAGAGCAAGCGCGTCGAGCCCGACACGATCGAGCAGACGGTGGCCGAGCTGGCCGAGCTGGGGTACCTCGACGACGCCCGGTTCGCCCAGCGCTTCGTCGAGGACCGCCGCACGCTGGACCACTGGGGCAACGAGCGCATCGAGCGCAAGCTGCTCTCCTCGGGCGTCGCCGCCGACCTCGTGGCCGCGGCGCTGGCCGAGCGCGAGGACGGGGGCGAGCTGGAAGCGGCCAGGACCGTTCTGGCCCGGCGCTTCCGCACGCCGCCCGAGACCGACCGCGACCGCGAGCGCGCCCTGGGCTTCCTGGTCCGCAAGGGCTACGAGCTCGAGGTCGCCTACGACGCGATCCGGGCCTACGGGCGCGGCTGAGGGAGCGGAGCGGGGCGCGTGCCCGCCGACTTCGGCGTCGACCGCGTCACCACCGCCCGCCTGGTCGGTCGCCCGCCCGAGCCCGGCGACCTCCGGGCGTACGTGCGCTTCCTGACCGACCCGCGGACGCCCGAGGAGATCTGGCCCGAGCACCTGCGCACGGCCGACGACGCCCAACGGATCCTCGACGGCATGGTGCGCCACTGGGAGCGCTGGGGCTTCGGGCCGTGGACGGTCCTGCTCGACGGTGCGGTGATCGGCTGGACCGGCGTGCGGCACGAGGACGTCGGTGGCCGTCCCGAGGTCGAGCTCCTGTGGTTCATCGACCCCGACCACTGGAACGAGGGCTACGCGACCGAGCTGGCCCGTGAGGCGGTGCGTGTGGCGTTCGACGTGCTGGAGCTCGACTCGGTCGTCGCCATCACGGCGGTCCTCAACGCGCCGTCACGCGCGGTGATGGAGAAGCTCGGCATGGTCTACGAGCGCGACCTCGTCCATGCCGGGATGCCCCACGTGCTGTACCGCCGGACACGTTGACCCTCCTGTCAGCCTGATTGCACGCGCAAGCCCGCCGGTACTACGATCCGCCCAGCGAAGAGCCGGAACCAACAGGGCGACCGAATCCCGAACGCGCAGCACCGACCTCCGCAGCACGCCGCAGCCGCGCACCACTGAGCGCGTCCCGGCCCCCGCAGCACCCGAAACCCTTCGTCCATCTCGCCCGGTGGCCCCGCTCCTCGCTCCCTGACGCGAAGCACCGGAGACCAGTCGCCGTCCTCCATCGGCGGCCGGGGAGAGGACACTCAATGGAAACCCTGATCGGCGCCGCCCTCATCGGCATCGCCATCGTGGCCGCGGCCCTGCTGTATGGGCGCACGCGGCCGGCGGTCGCCGCCGTCGACGGCGCGGTGGTGGCCCTGACGGGGCCGACGCCCGAGGAGGCCGAGCTCGTCCGCCGGCTCGCCGAGCTGGAGCGCAGCGCCGAGCGCACGCACGCGCTGGAGGCCGCGCTGGACCGGCGCTCCGCCGACCTGGACCGTCGTGAGGCCGAGCTCGAGCGCCGCGACCAGCACGTCCAGGCGCACGCCGCCGAGATCGAGGTCCTCCGGCTCGAGCGCGAGCAGGCGCTGGAGCGCATCGCGGGGCTCAGCGCCGGGCAGGCCAAGCAGGCGCTGCTCAAGGACGTCGAGGACGAGGCGCGCCACGAGTCCGTCCGCGTGCTGCGCCAGGTCGAGGACGAGACCAAGCGCGACGCCGAGCGGCGCGTCCGGTCGATCCTCAGCGTCGCGATGCAGCGCCTGGCGGCCTCGCACGCGGCCGAGACCACCGTGTCGGTCGTCCAGCTTCCCAGCGACGACATGAAGGGCCGGATCATCGGCCGTGAGGGCCGCAACATCCGCGC
>JAWVGD010000637.1:0-3539 GCA_033855515.1 Baekduia sp. | reverse complement strand
GGCGTCCCGTAGGACGCCATGGCCATCACCTTGTACTCGTCCGACGAGCGCCGGAAGCCGAGGTGGGCGGTGAGCTCCTCGTAGAGCAGCCCGAGCGAGTGGGGCAGCGACTGGACGGCGAGCGTCTGCAGCGCCTGGCGGCCGTCGTAGCGCCCGAGCAGGGAGGAGGCGCGCTCGCCGCGGCCGTCGGCGACGAGCACCGCGGACGCGTCATACGGAGACGCCAGGTGCGCCGAGGCCGCGTGGGCGACGTGATGCGGGACGAACCGGACGCTGCCGGGGTCGAACCCGAGGGTCTCCAGGAACCGCGGCGCGCGCTGCACGAACAGGGTGCGCAGGCCCTCCCACCCGGCCGCGGGGAGGTCGCCGGGGTCGACCGCGCGGGCCAAGTCAGGGTCGTACGAGTAGGCAATGAGGTCGACGTCGGCCGGGTGCAGGCCCGCCGACGACAGGCAGAACGCGATCGCCTGCTCAGGCAGCTCCCAGGTGGAGAACGGCACCGGGGCCTTTCCGTGCTTGCGGCGGCTGAAGCGCTCCTCCTCGGCGGCCGCCACGGTGACGCCGTCGACCACCAGGGCGGCAGCGGGATCATGGAAGACGGCATTGATGCCCAAGACCCTCATCTCCGGCAAGGTGGCCGAGAAGCGCTTCTCGACAAACACCGATCGATGCGAGAAGCCGGCGGTTGTCAGCGCCGCAACAGACTTGCTTTCGGAGTAACCAGCCCACGTCCGGGCCGGGGGGCGACCGTGGTTTTCCAACCGCGCGGTGTGCAGCCGGCGGCTGCCGCCGGCCGTGCGCCGCGCTCAGCGGTGGCGCAGGACCGGGCTCAGGAGCCCGGCACGACCGGCACCGTCAGCGTCCCGGGGTCGCGCGGGTCGGTGAGCACGGTCACGGCCGCGGCGAGCGGGCTGCCGCGGTACGCGGCGTCGCTGCCCGCGATGACCAGGCGCAGGCGATGCCCGGCCGCGAAGCGGTGGACGATCCCCGGCAGCGTCACCGTCACCGGCTTGGAGAGGTCGCCCGGGCGGACCGGCGCGATCAGGCGGTGCGGCAGCGTGACCGTCCCGTCGGGCGCGACGTCCTCCAGCTTGAAGAACAGCGTCGGCCGCAGTGCGGGGGCCACCGTGCCCGCCGCCCCGCCGCCCACGACCTGCAGCCGGACGGTCACGCGGGGCGGCCCGACCACGTCGGTGTCCGTGGGCAGGGCCGCGCTCGTGTACTGGGCGAAGGTGCCGGGCGCATCGAAGAGCGGCACGTCCTGGCTCAGCGCGCTGATCTCGGTGACCGACGTCGGCGCGCCGGCCGGAGGCGTGACGAACTGCGCGGCCCCGGCCTGGACCGAGCCGCCGCCGGTGACCAGCGCGTCGGTCCCGGAGAGGCGCAGCCGGCGCTCGTCGCCCGCCGGGTACGCGGCGGCGCGCCCGAAGGCCGGCGTCGCGTCGCCCGTGTAGGACACCCAGTCGCGGAAGTAGGTGAAGTCCAAGGCGGGCGCGGTGCTCGCGCCCCGCAGGTAGTGATCGAACCACTGCTCGACGACGCGGCCCTCCGCCGTCAGGTTGCCGGCGGCGTCGACCGGCGAATAGCCGTCAGGGCCGTCGCCGAGCTCGCCCGGCGCGGGGGTGCTGCCCGAATGGCCCCAGGACTGCCACACCAGCTTGACCGGCGTGCCCTGCGCCCGCAGCGAGCGGTAGGTGGCGATCGACTCGTTCAGGTTGAACAGCGTGTCGGCCTGGCCCTGGAGCAGCAGCGTCGGGATCTTGATGCTCTTGACGTAGGACGAGACCGAGGCGTGGCGCAGGAGCCCCTCGGTGGCCGGCGACGGCGCGCCGGTGACCGCCGCCTCCAGCACGCCCGGGCACACGCGCGCGTCGAAGTTGGGGCACGTGGTCAGCGCGCGGTTGGGGTCGGCCTGGAGGTTCTGGAGGCCGTCGGCGATGCCGACGGCGGTGAACAGCGCCGCCCACTGGTACTTGGCCACGCCGGGGGTGGTCGACGTCACCGAGCCGGAGCCGGGGCCGCCCGTGAAGTCGGTGTTGTTGGGTGTGAGCGAGTAGGCCAGGTCGTTCCACGTGATGATCGGGACGATCGTGTCGACGCGGGGATCCTGCCCGGCGACCGCGTACTGGATCTGGCCGCCGTAGGACCCACCGATCATGCCCACGCGCGGATCGCCGGGCGCGTCGAGCACCACGTTGTCCACGCGGGTGCCGTCGGTCGCGGCCTTCGTTCCGCCGAGGAACGACACGAGCTGGCTGCCGGCCTTGCCGTCCCAATCGGGGTCGTCGAGCTCGATCCGGCAGCCCGAGCCGCCGAAGCCCAGGCCGGAGTAGGAGAGGACCACGTAGCCGCGCTGCGCCAGTGCGGTCGCCATCGCGCGCTGATCGTCCTTGGAGCCGCCGAATCCGTTGGTGGTCAGGACCGCCGGCGCCGGGCTCGCGTGCGTCGCCGACGCGGGCGTGTAGAGATCGCCGACCACGTCGCAGTGCGTGTCGTCGGCGGGACCGACCACGGTGTCGAAGTGGAGGGTGCGTACGCTGGGCTGGGCGTCCTGCGCTTCGGCCGCCGCCGCGGGCCCACCGGCCAGCACCGCGGCGATCGAGATCAGCAGGACCGAACTCCGGCTGGACCACATGCCCACGACCTTGACACGATCGTCACGACGATGCGCCGGTTGTCGGTGCGACCGGTGGTGGGACGCCGTCGTCCCGGGTATGGCCTCATCGTGAGGTCCACGCCCGCGCCCACCACGACGGACGATCCCGCGTTCGAGGGCCGCCGCCAGGACATCGAGGAGGACGAGGGCAAGCGCCTGCGCAACGGCATCATCTCGCTCGCCGTCCTGGTGGTCCTGGTCGGGGCGCTGGTGGTCGCCGTGCCGGGGCTTCGCGACGTCGCCGACAAGCTGCGCGAGGTCAACCCGTGGTGGATCGTGCTCGCCGTCGTGCTCGAGCTGTTGTCGTGCGCCGGCTACGTCGTCGTGTTCCGGCTCGTCTTCTTCCGCGTCCCGATGGTCCTGGCCGTGCGCGTCGCGCTCTCGGAGATGGCCTTCGGGGCCGTCCTGCCGGTGGGCGGCGCGGGCGGGATCGCCGTCGGCGCCTGGGTGGCCAAGGCCAAGGGCGGGTCGCTGCGGCGCTTCATGGAGCGCTCGGCCGTCCTGTTCCTGCTGACCAGCGCGGTGAACGCCGCGACGCTCGCGCTCGCCGGCCTCCTCGTCGGGGCCGGCGTGCTCCACGCGCCGCACCACGTGCTGCTCGGGCTCGTGCCGGGGCTGATCGCGCTCGGCGGGCTGGCGTTCTTCTGGTACCTGCCCGACCTCGCGCGGCGCTGGGCGGTGGACGCCGAGTCGGGCGGGCGCCTTGCGCGCTGGCTGTGCGCCACGGCGTCGGTCGTGCAGGAGACCAAGGAGGAGGTGCTGCACCCCAACTGGCGGATGCTCGGCGCCCTCGCCTACCTGTGGTGCGACATCGCGATGCTGTGGGTGAGCTTCCGGGCGTTCGGCGAGTCGCTGCCGATCGGGGCGGTCACGCTCGCGTTCC
>JAWVGD010000636.1:0-3314 GCA_033855515.1 Baekduia sp. | reverse complement strand
GCATGACTCGCGCAGGGCGCTCGCATGCCGGCCGCGGCATGACTCGCTCGCGCAAGGCGATCGGCGGATGAGCACCCCGGCGATCCGCGTCGGCGTCGCCGGCGCGGCGGGCAAGGTGGGGCAGGCGATCTGCCAGGGCGTGGAGGCCGCCGACGACCTCGTCCTGGCCGGCCGCGCCGACCCGGCGCTCGGCACCGCGCTGGCCGACATCCTCGGCGACTGCGACGTGGTCGTGGACTTCACGCGCCCCGACACCGCTCTGGACAACGCGCTGGCGTGCGTCGAGGCCGGCGTGCACGTCGTGATCGGCACGACGGGGTTCGACCCGGCGCCGCTGGCGCAGCGCCGCGGCGACGGCAACGTGTTCCTGGCGCCGAACTTCGCGATCGGCGCGGTGCTGATGATGCGCTTCGCCGTCGAGGCGTCCAGGTTGATGGCCAAGGCCGAGATCGTCGAGCTGCACCACGACGGCAAGCTCGACAAGCCGTCGGGCACGGCCAAGCGGACCGCCGAGCTCATGGACGGCGACGTGCCGATCCACTCCGTGCGCCTGCCGGGCCTGGTCGCCCACCAGGAGGTCCTCCTCGGGGACGTCGGCCAGACCCTCACCATCCGCCACGACTCGACCGACCGGACGTCGTTCGTCCCCGGCGTCCTGCTGGCCGTGCGCCGCGTCGCCGACCAAGGCGAGCCGCTCGTGGTCGGCCTCGAGCGCCTGCTGTTCGCCGACGCGTGATCCGCCCCGCCCGGCGCGAGGACGCCCGAGCGCTCGCCGAGCTGGAGGTCCGCGCGTGGCGCTGGGCCTACGTCGACATCGTCGACGAGGCCGACATGATCACGGTGGAGGCGCGCGAGCAGGAATGGCGCGACGGCCCGATCGAGGGCGCGCACGTCGCCGAGGTCGGCGGCCGCATCGTCGGCGTCGTCCAGTTCGGGCCGCGCGACGACGAGGCCGGGGCGGCCGTCCTGCACCGCCTGTACGTCGAGCCCGCGGCGCAGGGCGCGGGGGTGGGGGCGGCGCTGCACGACCTCGCGCTCACGCAGCTGCGCGCGGCCGGCTTCGGCGCGGCGACGCTGTGGGTGTTCACCGCCAACGGCCACGCCCGCGGCTTCTACGAGCGCCGCGGCTGGGTCGCCGACGGCGCCGAGGGCACGTGGCGGGGTGCGCCCGAGCTCCGCTACCGGCACACTCTCGCGCCATGACGATCCGTCCGGTCGCCGCGCGGGACGTGCACGCCATCGCGGCGCTGCAGGTCCGTGCCTGGCGGGACGAGTACGCCGGGTACGTCGAGGAGGCCGACATGCCGACCATCGACGACCGCATCCGGCTCTGGAACGGCGTGCGGCCCGGCGAGGCCTGGTTGGGCGAGCAGGCGGGGGAGGTGATCGGCGTCGTCGGCGTGACCGATGGCGAGATCGGCATCCTGCACGTCGACCCCTCCCTGCCCGACGGGGACGAGGCCGGCCGGTTGCTGACCCACGCCGAGACGGCGCTGCGTCACGGCGGCCACACCACGGCGCTGCTGTGGACCTTCCGCGAGAACGCGGTGCGCCGCGCGCTCTACGAGCGCCACGGCTGGGCCGCCGACGGGACCGAGCAGCAGATGCTGCCCGGCGTGTGCGAGGTCCGCTACCGCAAGGTGCTGTAGGGCGTCGTGCTGGTCGCGGTGACCGATCACGCGGTGCAGCGGTTCCGCCAGCGCGTCGCGGGGGCGCTGGACGCGCGCGCCGAGATCGTGGCGCGCGTGGCGCGGGCGGTGGAGGCCGGGCGGATGAGCGACACGCCCCCGCCGGGTGCGACGGGCGCGCGCGGCTCGGTCTACGTCCGCGACCTCGTCGATCGCTCAGTCGTGTTCGTGTGCCGCCGCGACGGTTCCGAGCTGGTGGTCGTGACGTTGTGGGAGCAGGAGGGCGGCGTGGTGGGGCCGCGGGTGCCGCGGCGCTTCACCGACGCGCTCAAGCGCGACGACGAGGATGCGCGGCGCCGCGACGACGGTGCATAGGCACCCGCCGAAGTCTCTGTTGTTCGCCGCCCGAGCGGGCAGTACCGTCGGAGGCAGTCCTTCACCACACCCGAAGAGGAGCCGAGATGTACCGGACCAAGCTCCTCGTCGTGGCCAACCAGACGGTCGACTCCGACGAGCTGTACGACGCCCTCCACGCCCGTGCCGAGCGCGCGCCGATCGCGGTGACGTTGCTCGTCCCGCAGGATGCCCCAGCCGGCTCGGCGCACCGGCTCAAGGCCGCGCTCGAGCGCCTGCACGGCGCCGGCATCGAGGCCGAGGCGATGCTCGGCGACGTCGACCCGTGCTGCGCGGTCATCGAGCTCTGGGACCCGCGCCGCTGGGACGAGATCGTCGTCTCGACGCTGCCGACCGGAACCTCCCGCTGGCTGCGCATCGACCTCCCACAGCGCATCGCCAGGGCGGTGGACGCCCCGGTGACGCACGTCGAGTGCCCTGCCGCGGCGCGCCACCGGGCAGCCGTCTAGCGCTCCCCGTCGGAGGACACCAGCTCCACCAGGCGCGTGTTGCGACGCGACGCGTCCACGCGGCCCAGGGCGGTGGTCAGCGCGCCGCGCTCGGCGACCACGACGCAGACCGTCTGGGATCGCGTGACCGCCGTGTAGAGGAGGTTGCGCGTGAGCATCGGCGCGTGGCCGCGCGCCAGCGCGATGACGATCGCCGGCGCCTGGGAGCCCTGCATCTTGTGGACCGAGCACGCGTACGCGAGGCGCAGGGTGTTGGCCTCCTGGGTGTCGAGCGTCAGCCGGCGGCCGTCGTCGCCGACGATCGTGAACACCCCGCGCCCGGGATCGGCGGTCACGATCACGCCGATCTCGCCGTTGTAGAACGAGCGCTCGTGGTTGTTGCGCGTCTGCATGATCCGGTCGCCGATCCGGAATTGCGTGCCCTTGACCGCGCGACCGTCGGGGTTGAGCCGCTCGCGCAGCGTCTCGTTGAACGCGTCGATCCCGGCGGGGCCCTTGTGCATCGGGACGAGCACCTGCAGGTCGGCGACCGGGTCGAGGTCGTAGTGGGTGGGCAGCCGTCGCGTGGCGAGCGAGACGACCTCGGCGAACACGCGCTCGGGGCTGTCGCGCTCGATCAGGAAGAAGTCGCGGATGTCGTCGGGGCGGGCCGGGCCGACGGTCGTCGGTGGCGCCTCGCCGCGGTCGATCGCATGGGCGGCGCGGATGATCAGCGACCGCGCCGCCTGGCGGAAGACCTCGGTCAGCCGCGTCGCCGGACAGGCGCCGGAGGCGATCAGGTCCTCGAGGACGCGGCCGGGCCCGACCGGCGCGAGCTGGTCGA
>JAWVGD010000635.1:0-5302 GCA_033855515.1 Baekduia sp. | reverse complement strand
CGAGACGCCCGAGATCCTCGCCAAGGTCCTCGGCGAGTTCGTCGAGGACTACGGCGTCTCGATCGTCGGCGGCTGCTGCGGCACGACCGTCGACCACATCCGCGCGATCTCCGAGCGCGTCAAGGACGCCAGGGGTGGGCGGGGGCCGGGTCCCCGTCCCGCGCCGCGCCCGCCGCACCTCTCCTCGATGATCGCCGCGACCCCGCTGGCCCAGGAGCCGGCCCCGACGATCGTCGGCGAGCGCGTCAACTCGCAGGGCTCGCGCAAGGCCAAGGAGATGCTCCTGGCCGACGACTACGACGGCCTCGTGCAGATCGCCGAAGACCAGGTCGAGGGCGGCGCGCACGTGCTCGACCTCTGCGTCGCGCTCACCGAGCGCGCCGACGAGGACGAGCAGATGCGGATGGTCGCCAAGCGCGTCTCGCTCAGCCAGCCGACCCCCATCCAGATCGACTCGACCGAGCCCGACGTCATCAAGCTCGCCCTCGAGCAGACGCCGGGGCGCGCGATCGTCAACTCGGTCAACCTCGAGGCCGGCCCCGACAAGCTCAACACGGTCGTGCCGCTGGCGATCGAGCACGGCGCCGCGGTGATCGCGCTGACCATCGACGAGGTCGGCATGGCCAAGACGGCCGAGCGCAAGGTCGAGATCGCCAAGCGCATCAAGGAGCTGGCCTGCGACGAGCACGGCCTCGACCCCGAGCTGCTGATCTTCGACGTCCTGACGTTCACGCTGACGACCGGCGACGACGAGTGGAAGCCGTCGGCCGTCGAGACGATCAAGGGCATCCGCGACGTCAAGGCCGCCCTGCCGGGCGTCAAGACCTCGCTCGGCGTCTCCAACGTCTCCTTCGGCGTCGGCCAGCCCGCCCGCGCGGTCCTGAACTCCGTGTTCCTGCACCACTGCGTCGAGGCCGGCCTGGACCTCGCGATGGTCAACCCCAATCACATCACGCCGTATGGCGAGATCTCCGAGGAGGAGCGCGAGCTCGCCGACGACCTCGTCTACAACCGGCGCGAGGACGCGCTGCAGCGCTTCATCGAGCACTTCGAGAGCCGCGGCGCCGAGGCCGAGGCCGAAGTCGCCGACCCGACCGCCGGCATGGAGCCCGAAGCGGCCCTGCACTGGCACATCCTGCGCCGCAAGAAGGACGGCGTGGAGGCCCAGATCGACGCCGCCGTCGAGAAGCTCGGTGCCGTCCCCGTCCTCAACGACGTGCTGCTGCCCGCGATGAAGGAGGTCGGCGACAAGTTCGGCGCCGGCGAGCTGATCCTCCCCTTCGTGCTGCAGAGCGCCGAGGTCATGAAGCGCGCGGTCGCCCAGCTGGAGAACTACCTCGACCGGATCGAGGGCTACACCAAGGGCACGGTCGTCATCGCGACCGTCTTCGGCGATGTCCACGACATCGGCAAGTCGTTGGTGAACACGATCCTCACCAACAACGGCTACACGGTCATCGACCTCGGCAAGCAGGTCCCGGTCTCGACGATCGTGGAGGCGGCGAAGGAGCACGACGCGACGGCCATCGGCCTGAGCGCGCTGCTGGTCTCCACCTCCAAGCAGATGCCGCTGGCCGTCCAGGAGCTGCACCGCGAGGGGCTCGGGTTCCCCGTCCTCATCGGCGGCGCCGCGATCAACCGCGCGTTCTCCTTCCGCACGCTGCACGTCAACGGGCTCGACGACAGCACGCTGTACGACCCGGGCGTCTTCTACTGCAAGGACGCCTTCGAGGGCCTGGCCGTCATGGACAGGATCGTCGAGGACGAGCCCCGCGCCGAGCTCGTGGCCAAGCTGCGCGCCGACGCCGACGCGTTCCGCGAGAAGGGCGAGGAGATCGAGGTGCTCGACACCAGCGGCACCGAGCGCTCCGAGCTGCCGACCGACAACCCGGTCCCCGAGCCTCCGTTCTGGGGCGTGCGCGAGATCCCCGTCGACCTCGACGAGGTCTACAGCCACCTCGACACCCACGTGCTGTTCAAGCTCCACTGGGGCGGCCGGGGCGTCAAGGGCGAGGCCTGGAAGCAGCTGGTCGACGGCACCGCCGAGGACGAGGGCTTCCGCGCCCGCCTGGAGCGCATGTGGTCGACCCAGACCTACCTGCACCCGCGCGCGCTGTTGGGGTACTTCCCGTGCTACAGCGACGGCAACGACATCGTCGTGCTCGACCCCAGCGACCGCGAGACCGTGCTGCAGAAGCTGTACTGCCCGCGCCAGCCCGGCAACGCGCACCTCAGCGCGGCGGACCTGTTCCGCCCGAAGGAGAGCGGCGAGCTGGACGTCATCGCGCTGCAGACCGTCACGGTGGGCAACGAGGTCACCGACCTGATGGCGCAGCTCGAGACCGACGGCGAGTTCGCCGAGCAGCTCTACGTCCACGGCCTCGGCGTGCAGACCGCCGAGGGCCTCGCCGAGTGGCTGCACGCCAAGGTCCGCTCGGACCTCGGCATCCCGGCCACGCAGGGCCGCCGCTACTCGTGGGGCTACCCCGCCGTGCCCGACCAGTCCGAGCACGAGAAGGTCGACGCGCTGCTCGACCTCTCGCAGATCGGCATGGAGCTCAGCGACGGCTACGCGCCGGTGCCCGAGCAGTCGACGCTGGCGATGGTCGCCCATCACCCGTTCGCGAGCTACTTCACGATGAAGCAGGGGCGGATCCTCTCGACCCCCGACGACGTCATCAAGGGCTCCAAGCGCGATCCCTCGCTGTTCGCCGAGGCCGACGCCGAGGAGCTCGACAGCGAGCCGCTCGAGGGCGGCGTCGCCGAGGACGAGGACACGCGGGTCGCCGCCGAGGCGTAGGAGCGGCCGAGGAGCGTGGGTCGCTACTCGGCCGCGGGTGTCGGCCCCCTGGGGCCGCCACCGCAAGGGAACCCGGCCCTCTGGGCCGGTGTTCCCCTACCGCTCCTGCTTGCTCGGGCGGATCAGCACCTCGTTGATCGAGACGTGCGCGGGCTGCCCGAGCGCGTAGATGATGGCGTTGGCGATGTCGCCGGCGCTCAGCATGGTGATGTCCTTGAAGCGCTCGTCCATCTCGGCCTGGATCTCGGGCCGGTTGTGGTCGCGCAGCTCGGTCGCCACCGCGCCCGGCTCGATCAGCGTCACGCGGATGTTCTCCTGCGCGGTCTCCTGCCGCAGCGCCTCGGCGAACGCGCCGACCCCGAACTTCGTCAGGTTGTAGACGCCCGAGCCCGCCGAGGCGCGGCGGCCCGCGACGGAGCTGACGATGATGATGTGGCCGCCGCCGCCCTGCTCGCGCAGGACCGACAGCGCGGGGAGCGTGCAGTAGAGGACGCCGTAGACGTTGGCGTCGATCATCCGGCGCCACTCGTCGGTGTCGGCGTCGCCGATCGGCCCGAGCAGCATCAGGCCGGCGTTGTTGACGAGCACGTCGAGCCGGCCGAGCTCCTCCTTGGTCCGCTGCACGAACGCGCGCGCCTGCTGCTCGTCGCTGACGTCGGTCGGGATCGCCAGCGCGCGCCCGCCCTCGGCCCGGATACGCTCCGCGAGCGCCTCGAGGCGGTCCGCGCGGCGGGCGGCGAGCGAGACGGTGGCGCCGGCGCGCGCGGCGCCGAGCGCCGTGGCCTCGCCGATGCCCGACGACGCGCCCGTGACGGCGACCACTTGACCTGAGAGATCGATGTCCATCGACCGAAGGCTACGGCGCCGCGTCGAGATCCAGCTCGATCGCGAACACGGCGCGGAACGGCTCGGTCACGCACCGCAGGCCGTCGCCGCTGCGCAGGGCGTCGGTCGGCGCGGTCATCGGCTCGAGCGCGACCACGTCCTTGCCCGTCGGCGCGAAGACCTGCAGGTGCGTGTAGCCCTCCAGGAAGCGGACGGTCAGCGCGCGGCCGCCGCCCGACAGCGTGAACGCCGGGTGGGGACCGAGGTCGGTGAAGTGGTCGTCCAGCGCGGCGGCGCCCAGCGGCGCGTCGCGCGACGCGACCGGCGTGCGTTCCCCCGTCGGCAGCCCGCGGTCGTCCAGGCCCAGCCGCGTGACCGCCGGCAGGCGCAGGCGCCAGTCGGCGCGCGGCACCCGGGGCAGCGTGAGGTACGGATGGAAGCCGAAGGCCACCGGGACCGGCCGGTCGCTGGTCGGCGTGAGCGTGGTGGCGACCGTCAGCCCTTCGGGGGCCAGCGCCACGTCCATCGCCAGGCGATGCGGGAACGGGAACGCGGCCGAGCGCTCCGCGTCGGCGCCGAAGTCCAGCTCTGCCGAGAGCGTCGCGGCGCCCACTTCGCGCACCGACCAGCGCGGATCGGCGGCGACCAGCCCATGGATCGGCAGCCCGTGCTCCTCGGTCCGGACGCCGCCGGCGCCGGCCGCCAGCGCCACGTCGACCCCGGCCGCGCGGTACGCGAAGCCGCCAAGACGATTGGCCCACGGGTGTAACAGGGGAATCCCGAAGGTGGAGCCGCGGCCGCGGTAGGCCTCCAGGCCACCGAGCTGACCGACATGCTCGCGGCCGCCGCCGAACAGCGACACTCCCACCATGCCCACCGAAGGCACCCAGCGCGAGGTGAGGGCCCCGGCCCGCAACGTGACGACGTCGACCGACATGCAGCCATCCTCTCTTACACAGCCTTTAGCTGGCCGTGGGACTCACCTAAGGAAGTCGGGGCACTCTGTCGCCATGGCATCCGCCACACACGGGGAGGCGCGGGCATGAGCCCGCCCAAGCACATCTGGAGCGGTCACTGGCAGGAGGAGTCCGAAGAGGAGGCCCGCCGCCGCCAGGAGGCCGAGGCGGCGCGCCGCGACCAGGCGGCCGCAGCTCCCGCCGCCGCCCCCGGAGACGACCGGTCCGACGCTGAGCCGTCCCGTGGCACGTCGCGCGGGCGCCTCGGCCTGGTGGCCGCGATCATCGCCGTCCTCGTCGGCGGCGCCGCGTTCGCCGCCGGCGCGCTGCTGCAGGGCGGCGGCAACAACGACGGCACGACGCGCCCGGCCGCCCTGCCGGCGGTGATCTCCAAGCCCATCACCCCGTCGCGCGGGCAGACCCGCGCCGGCGCGATCTACGCCCAGGCCAGCCCCGCGGTCGTCTCGATCCGCACCGGCACCGGCAGCGGCACCGGCTTCCTCATCGACAACAAGGGCACGCTGGTCACCAACGACCACGTCGTCGAAACCGACCCGACCGTGTCGGTCCGCTTCGGAACCGACGGCCGCACGCTGCAGGGCAAGGTCATCGGGACCGATCCCTCCAGCGACCTCGCCGTCGTCCACATCGACCCCTCCGGCGTGCCCCAGGGCGTCAAGCCGCTGCAGTTCGCCGACTCCGGCGGCGTGGCCGTCGGCGA
>JAWVGD010000634.1:0-11273 GCA_033855515.1 Baekduia sp. | reverse complement strand
GACGCGCCCTACCAGGCGACAGGCTGCGAGAAGCTCCCGTTCGCGCCGAAGCTCACCGCGACGATCGGCACGGTGGGGCAGACCTCCGCCGGCACGCACCCGCCGCTGAAGGTGACGATCGAGCAGGCCGACGGCCAGGCCGCGATGAGCAAGACGGTGGTGTCGCTGCCCGACGGCGTCGGCGTCGACCTGAAGAACCTCAAGGCCATCTGCACCGACGACCAGCTCAACTCCGGCACGTGCCCGGCCACGTCGAAGATCGGAACGGTGACGGCCGACACGCCGCTGCTGCCGTCCCAGCTCAGCGGTGGGGTGTACCTGATGCAGGGCGCGACCAAGGGCGGGCTGCCGGGCATCGCGCTCGACCTCGGCCTGCTGCGCCTGAAGGGCACGGTCGCGCTGGGCAAGCGCCTCGTCACGACGTTCGACGGCGTCCCGGACGTCCCGCTGCGCAAGCTGGTGCTGAACCTGGCCGGCGGCCCGAAGGCCGTCCTCTCGACGGCACGCAGCCTCTGTGACCAGGATCCCACGGTCCAGGCGATCTACGGCGCGCACTCCGGGGCGACGGGAAGCGACAACGTCAAGGCGACCGTCATCGGCTGCGCTCCGCTCTCGGGCACGGGCCAGCTCTACGGCGTCGCCAAGAAGCGCCCGACGCTGCGCTTGAACCTCGTCTCGACGAAGGCGTTGAAGGAGCTGCGGCTGAAGCTGCCGTCGACCCTGAAGATCGCCTCGACGCGCAGCGTCAAGAAGTCCGGGCGCCTCGTCCTGGCCGGGCGCAACGTCAAGGGCTCCAAGGTCGCGTGGTCCAAGAGCCGCGTCACGTTCAAGGCGCCGAGCGGCAAGACGTCGCGGACGCTGCAGGTCACGCTGCCCAAGGGCACGCTGCGGCTCAAGCGCAAGATCAAGTCCGGCTCCAGCCAGACGTTCACGGTCACCGGCATCGGCGCCGACGGCAAGAGCGTCAGCGCGAAGATCAAGATCAAGGCCGCCAAGTAGGCCGGCGGCACGTCGGGACGGGGCTCGCCGCCGGTCAGGCGGCGAGCGCCCGTTCGAAGGTCTGCAGCGCCGCATCGCTGAACAGCACGAACCGGACGAGCTGCACGTTGCGCAGCTCCGGCTCCATCGCGCGGACGGTCGCGACCGCGACGGCCGCGGCCTGGTCGACCGGGTAGCCGTAGACGCCCGTCGAGATCGCTGGGAACGCGACCGAGCGCGCGCCGAGCTCCTCGGCGACCTCCAGCGAGCGGCGGTGCGCGGAGGCCAACAGCTCCGCCTCGCCCGCGTCGCCACCGCGCCAGACGGGACCGACCGTATGGATGATGTGGCGGGCGGTGAGCCGGCCGCCGCCGGTCGCCTTGGCGTCTCCGGTGGAGCAGCCGCCGAGCAGCCGGCACTCCGCCAGGACGTCGGGGCCCGCCGCGCGATGGATCGCGCCGTCGACCCCGCCGCCACCCAGCAGGCTGCTGTTGGCGGCGTTGACGATCGCGTCGACGTCCTGCTCGGTGATGTCGCCCCGCACCGCCTCGATCTGCGCCATGTCTGTGCACGGTAGACGGACTGCGCGGCCCCCGGGCGCGGGTACTGCCTGGTACCCGGCACCTGGCATGATGCCCGGGTGGACTTCGAGCTGACCGATCGCTGCAAGGACTTCCAGGAGCGCCTGGGCGCGTTCATGGAGGAGCACGTCTATCCCGCCGAGGCGGTGTACGAGGAGCAGATCCGCGCCGCCGGCGATCCTCACCACCACCCCGCGATCATGGAGGAGCTGAAGGCCGAGGCGCGCCGCCGCGGCCTGTGGAACCTCTTCCATCCCCACGAGGAGTGGGGACCGGCGCTGACCAACAGCGAATACGCACCGTTGGCCGAGATCCTCGGCCGCAGCCCGATCGCGTCGGAGGCCTGCAACTGCAGCGCGCCCGACACGGGCAACATGGAGGTGTTGACGCTGTTCGCGTCGCCCGAGCTGCAGGACCGCTACCTGCGCCCGCTGCTGGACGGGGAGATCCGCTCCGCGTTCGCGATGACCGAGCCCGCGGTGGCGTCCTCGGACGCCACGAACATCGAGCTGCGCATCGAGCGCGACGGCGACGAGTACGTCCTCAACGGCCGCAAGTGGTGGACGTCCAACGCGCTGCACCCCAACTGCAAGGTCATGATCGTCATGGGCAAGACCGACCCGGACGCGGCGCGCCATCAGCAGCAGTCCATGGTCGTCGTGCCGCTGGACACGCCCGGCGTGACCGTCCTGCGCGGCCTGCCGGTCTTCGGCTATCAGGACCAGGAGGGCCATGCCGAGGTGGACTTCGCCGACGTGCGCGTTCCGGCGAGCAATCTCCTGGCCGGCGAGGGCGAGGGCTTCATGATCAGCCAGGCGCGCCTCGGGCCCGGCCGGATCCACCACTGCATGCGGGCGATCGGCGCGGCCGAGCGCGCGCTGGAGCTCCTGTGCAAGCGGGCGTCGTCCCGCGTGACGTTCGGCCGGCCGGTCAGCGAGCGCGCCAACGTCCAGGACTGGATCGCCGAGTCGCGGATCGAGATCGAGATGGTGCGCCTGCTGACGATGAAGACCGCGTGGCTCATGGACACGGTCGGCAACCGCCATGCCCGCACGGAGATCGCGGCGATCAAGGTGGCCGCGCCCGAGATGGCGTTGAAGGTGCTCGACCGGGCGATCCAGGTCCACGGCGGCGGCGGCGTCTCCGACGACTTCCCGCTGGCGAGCTTCTGGGCGCACCTGCGCACGCTGCGGCTCGCCGACGGGCCCGACGAGGTCCACAAGCGCACGATCGCCACCCGTGAGCTGCGCCGCTGGAGCCCCGAGCACCAGGCCTAGGGGAACGCTGGCCCAGAGGGCCAGGTTCCCTGCGGGTGTTCGCCCAGAGGGCGAAACCCGCGGCCCGTTAGGGACCCGAGCTCCTGGGCGGCGCCGCCCGTCCCGGCGCGGAGCCAGGACGGGCGGAGGGGTGGTCACCCGAGCGCGTAGGTCAGTTCGACGACGCGCTGCACGTTGCCCGGGACGCGGCAGGTGCGATGGGTGCGGAACTTGCCGGTGGAGTGGCGGCGGCCCTGCGCGTCGCGCGTGTAGATCAGCGTGCGCACGGTCCCGCAGTACTTGTTGGGGCCGAAGGACCCGCCGTAGAAGTACGGGCCGTAGTAGCCGGGCGTCGAGCCCTGGTTGGACACCGAGACCAGCGCGCCGAGCGTGACGCCGGTCGCCGTTGCAAGCGCCTGAGCCTGCCTGCGCGCGTCGGTGACCGCGGCCGGGAGCGCCTTGGCCTGGGCCGCGGCCACGGCGGCGACGATCGACGCGTTGCTGTTGCGGTCCTTGGGCGTCACGGTGGCCGTGCCGATCCCGGCGGCGACCAGCGTCCGCACGGCGGGCGCCGGAGCGGGCACGGCGTCCTGGGCGTTGGCGACCGCGGCGAGGCAACCGGCGCAGAACGCGAGCAAGACCACGAGCGCAACGGTGCGAAACGCGAATCGAGTGGGCACGGCGGGTCCTTTCGGAGACGGTGGTCAGGGTTAAGTGGCACGAGGTGCTCACTTTGTGACCAGCGTTGCGCAAAGGCCGTCGCAGCGGCGCTCGGGTCGCCCGCGGCGGTGTCACCCGCAGAAGGTCAACGGGCCGGGCACCAGGGGAGGCACCCGGCCCGCTGGGAGAAGGACCAGTTCGCTCAGCTCGGTCTCTGGCTTCGCGCTGGGCCCGTCACGCCCCTGTCCCGAGGGGCCGGACGACTGGTCTGCGTCAGAGCATGCCCCATCGCGACCGGCCCGCACAGCCCCGGCGTCCGCCTGGCCACCCGATGCGGTGTTCGGGGTGGCCGGCGGACTTGCGCAGCGGGCCCTGGGAGCGCGGGTCCCTACCCCCCGCGGGTTTCGCCCCCCCTGGGCGAACACCCGCAAGGGAACCTGGCCCTCTGGGCCAGTGTTCCCCTAGGCCCGGTCGGGCTCGGGCGTGGGCGTCGCCGGGGGCTCGGCGGCCGGAACGGCCGGATGGGGTGCCTCGGCCGAGCCCTCGACGTTCAGGCGCGGCAGGATCCGGTCCAGCCACGACGGCAGCCACCAGTTCCACCGGCCCACCACGAGCATCAGCCCGGGGATGAGCACGGAGCGGACGATCAGCGCGTCGAGCAGGACCGCGCCGGCCAGGCCCACGCCGAACAGCTTGATCACGCGCTCTCCGCCCAGGACGAACGCCCCGAAGACCAGCACCATGATGGCCGCGGCGGCGGTGATCGTGCGGCCCGTCGCCGCCAGGCCGTGGACGATCGCCTCCCGGTTGTCGCGGCGCTTGTGCCACTCCTCGTAGATGCGGCTCACGAGGAACACCTCGTAGTCCATCGACAACCCGAACAGGATCGCGAAGACCATCACGGGGAGGAACGCCTCGATCGGGCCGGTGCGGCCCACGCCGATCAACTCGGCGCCCCAGCCCCACTGGAACACCGCCACGACGACCCCGAACGCCGCTGCGACCGACAGCAGGTTCATGACCGCCGCCATCAGCGGGATCACCAGGCTGCGGAAGACCGCCATGAGCAGCAGGAAGGACAGCAGCACGACGATGCCGATGAACAGCGGCAGCTTGTCGGACAGCACCTTGGAGAAGTCGATGCCGATCGCGGTCGAGCCGCCCACGAGCACGTTGAGCTGGCCCCGCTCGGCGGCCGGCACCACCTCCGTGCGCAGCTTCTGGACGAGGTCGTTGGTGGCCTTGTCCTGGGGCGAGTCCTTCGGATAGACCTGCGCCAGGGAGATGCCCTTGCCGACCGTCACCGGCGGCGTGGCAGCGACGACCTCCGGGGTCTTGGCCACCGCGTCGACGACGCGCTTGAACGCCGCCTGCTGCTCGGCGGTCGGCGTCTGCGCCACGAGCTGCAGCGGGCCGTTGAAGCCCGGGCCGAACCCCTGGGCGAGCAGGTCATAGGCCTTGCGCGTCGTGCTGCTCGTGGGGTCCGAGCCGGCGTCGGACGAGCCGAGCCGCATCGACAGGAACGGTGCGGCGAGCACGAGCATCACGATCGCCGCGGCCGCGGCGAGCACGACCGGGTGGCGCTGCAGGCGCTGGGCCCACCGGCCCCACAGCGGCGACTCGTCGCTGGTCGCGAGCTCGCCGGCCTGCAGGGCGCGGCGCTGTTTGCGGGTCAGCACGCGGCGGCCGAAGAAGCCGAGGAGCGCCGGCAGGAACGTGAGGGCCGACACGACCGTGAACGCGACCACGATGCTGGCTGCGGTGGCCACGCCGTAGAGGAAGCTCACGCCCAGCGCGAACATGCCCAGCAGCGCGATGCACACGGTGATGCCCGCGAAGAGCACGGCCCGGCCGGAGGTGTCCAGCGCGTTGACCACCGCCTCCTCGGGCGGCGTGCCGCGCATGATCTCCTGGCGGTAGCGCGTCACGATGAACAGGGCGTAGTCGACGCCGACGCCCAGGCCGATCAGCAGCGACAGCTCGGAGCTGAACGACGCCATCGTGATGGCGTGCGACAGCAGCCCGATGACGGCGATGCCCACGCCGAGCGACACCGCGGCCGCCAGGATCGGGAGGATCGCCGCGAAGAACGATCCGAAGACGATGAGCAGGACGATCAGGGCGGCGATGAACCCGAACAACAGCCCGCCGGCGCCCTGCTGGCGCGCCTGCTCGATGGCCTGGCCGCCGAGCTCGACCTGTAGCTGGTCGTCGGCCGACTTCTGCGCGGTCGACACGAGCTTCTTGCTGGCGGCGATGGGAACGCTGACGACGTCGCCGTCCAGGGTCACCGTCGCGAACGCGATCTTGCCGTCCTTGGAGATCTGCGTGGCGCCGCCCTTGGCGTACGGCGATGAGACCGACGCCACGTGCGGCAGCTTGGCGACCTGGCCGAGCATCGACTCGACGCGCTGCTTGACGGCGGCGTCGGTGATCTTGCCGTTCTTGGCCTTGACGACGATCTGCTCCTGGTCGCCCGAGGACTTCGGGGCCGAGCGCTGCAGCAGGTGCAGCGCGTCGAAGCTGTCGGTGCCGCTGAGCTTGAACTCGTCCTTGTAGTTGCTGCCGGCGCCGGCGTGGATGACCGAGAGACCGACGAGCGCGACGATCCAGGACGCGAGGACGATGCGACGGTGCCGGAAGCACCAACGGGCGAGAGAGCGCATGAAGAACCTTGTCGGCCGAGGGCCGGGGGAGAGGAGTGGGCCGCCGCCGGCCCGGACGGGGGCGCGGCGACACACAACCTTAGACAGGTTCGCGCGTGAGGTCACGCAACCGCGCGAGAATCTGATCGCGCAGGTCACCGCGCGGCGGCGCGAGCCCGAGCAGCTCCGCGAACCACAGGCCGTCGGACGCGAGCCGGACGACGGTCGCGTCGACCGGGTCGACGCCGTCGGCGACGATGCGCTCCTGCCAGCCCTCGTAGCGGGCGCGGACCGCCTCGAGGCGGTCGGGATGGAGCGCGAGGACGGCCAGGATCCCGCTGTCGATCTCCCGCGCGTGCTCGTCCTGGCCGTCGAGCGCCGAGACGTCGGCGTAGGCGCGGACCCAGCCGCCCGGGGAGTCATCGGCCTCGCGGTCGATGTGGTCCTGGAAGGACGCCTCCCAGCGGTCGACGACCGCGTCGAGCAGCTGGCCCTTCGAGGAGAAGTGGTACAACAAGCCGCCTTTGGAGGTCCCGGCCTCCGCGGCGACGGCGTCCAGGGTCAGCTTGGACGGGTCGCGCAGGAGCAGCCGGGCGGCCGCGTCGAGCAGGGCGTCGCGGGTCTCGCCCTTGGGGCGCCGGGGCACTAGTGCGCGCCCCCGCCCGAGGCGCTCAGCCCGGCGACGCCGGCGACGATCAGCACGAGGCTGGCGAACTTCATGACGTTCATGGTCTCGCCGAACGACGTGACGCCGGCCACGGCGATGATCGCGGTGCCCACGCCTGACCAGATCGCGTACGTGAGCGACACCGGGATGTGCTTGAGCGCGAGGGCCAGCAGCCAGAACGAGAGCCCGTAGCCGACGACGACGAGGGCAACCGGTATGGGTCTCGTGAACCCGTCGGACACCCGAAGAGCAAGGGTGGCGCCGACCTCGGAGAGGATGGCGAAGGCGAGGAGGAGGAACGGGGGCATGGGCAATACTATACCGTCTGGACGGTACAGTTTCGAGCCCGCGCGTCCGCATACGGGCAGAGCCGCGCGCGTCGCGGCGGCTGAGCGGGAGACTGCACCGGGATCCCCACGGAGGCGGTGACGCGCCCATCGGACAAACTCGAGGTTGGCGAATGCCCCTCGACGGGAAAGGATGCACGCAGGTGGCACGTCCGAAGTCCTTCGAAGCGCTGCGCAGCCTCCCGGTGGTCGGCCGGGTGGCCGATTGGGGCATGGGCCCGCACGCCGCCTCGCGCACCACGCGGGAGGCCGGAGCCCGCATCGCGGGGCTGGACGCTGCCGAGTCGGTCTGCCCCTACTGCGCCGTCGGCTGCTCCCAGGTCGTCTACACGCGCGAGGGCGAGCTCGTCGACATCGAGGGCAACCCGCGCTCGCCGGTCAACCAGGGCACGCTGTGCCCGAAGGGCTCGGCCTCGCGCCAGCTCGTCCAGCAGCCGGGCCGCGTCACGACCGTGCGCTACCGCCGGCCCGGCGGTACCGCGTGGGAGGACCTGCCGCTCGAGACCGCGATGGACATGATCGCCGACCGGGTCATCGCCGCGCGCGAGAACGGCTGGCAGACCGTCGACGAGCACGGCAAGCGCGTCGACCGCACGCTCGGCTTCGCGCACCTCGGCGGCGCGACGCTCGACAACGAGGAGAACTACCTCATCCGCAAGTCGTTCACCGCGATGGGCGCGGTGCAGATCGAGAACCAGGCCCGGATATGACACTCGAGCACGGTCCCCGGTCTGGGGACCTCGTTCGGGCGCGGCGGCGCGACCACCTTCCTGCAGGATCTCCAGAACTCGGACTGCATCCTGATCCAGGGCTCCAACATGGCCGAGGCCCATCCGGTGGGCTTCCGGTGGGTCATGCGCGCCCGCGAGAAGGGTGCCAAGGTCATCCACGTCGACCCGCGCTTCGGGCGCACGGGCGCGTCGGCCGACACCCACGTCCCGATCCGCGCCGGGACCGACATCGCGTTCCTCGGCGGGATCATCCGGCACGTGCTGGAGACCGAGTCCTATTTCAAGGAGTACGTCCTCCACTACACCAACGCCTCGACGATCATCAACAAGGACTTCGAGGACACCGAGGATCTCGGGGGCGTCTTCTCGGGCTTCGATCCTGAGACCGGCACCTACGACCGGTCGTCATGGGGGTACGAGGGCGGCGAGGTCCCCTCGTCGGCGGGCCTGCGCGAGCACTCCAGCCAGGCCTTCGACGAGCACACCGGCGCAGGCCTGCACTCGGGCGCGATCGAGCGCGACGAGACGCTGCAGGATCCTCGCTGCGTCTTCCAGATCCTGCGCAAGCACTTCGCGCGCTACACGCCGGACATGGTCTCCGAGATCTGCGGGATCCCGGAGGAGCAGTTCTTCGACGTCGCCAAGACGCTGATCGAGAACTCGGGCCGCGAGCGCACCACGGCGCTCTGCTACGCCGTCGGCTGGACGCAGCACTCGCTCGGCGTCCAGATCATCCGCACCGGCGCGATCCTGCAGCTGCTGCTCGGCAACATCGGCCGGCCGGGCGGCGGGATCCTGGCACTGCGCGGCCACGCGACGATCCAGGGCTCCAGCGACATCCCGACGCTGTACGACCTCCTCCCCGGCTACCTGCACATGCCGCGGGCCCACGAGGAGGAGCTGACCCTCAAGTCCTACATCGAGACCGGCGGGGCCAAGCGCGGCTGGTGGTCGAACTTCGACAAGTACATCGTGTCGCTCCTGAAGGCGTGGTTCGGCGACGCCGCGACGCCCGAGAACGACTTCGGCTTCGGGCACCTGCCGAAGATCACCGGCAACCACGCCCACTTCCCGACGATGATGCGCGCGGTCGACGGGGGCTTGGACGGCCTGTTCGTCATGGGCCAGAACCCGGCGATCGGCTCGCAGAACGCCGGGCTCATGCGGCGCGCGCTGCAGGGCATGAGGTGGCTGGTCGTCCGCGACTTCAACGAGGTCGAGACGGCCACGTTCTGGCGCGACGCCCCCGAGATCCAAGCGGGCGACGTCAAGACGGAGGACATCCAGACCGAGGTCTTCCTCATGCCCGCGGCCACGCACGTGGAGAAGGAGGGGTCCTTCACCCAGACGCAACGGATGGTGCAATGGCGCGACAAGGCGCTCGAGGCGCCCGGCGACGCGCGCAGCGAGCTCTGGTTCATGCATCACCTGACCAAGCGCGTCATGAAGCACTACGCCGGCTCGCAGGACCCCAAGGACTGGCCGATCGTCAACCTGTCGTGGCCCTACGAGGAGCACGGGCCCGAGCGCGAGCCGCACGCCGAGGACGTCCTGCGCGAGATCAACGGCTACGCCGTCAGCAGCGGCGCGCCGCTGCCGGGCTTCGCGGAGCTGAAGGCCGACGGCAGCACCGCCTGCGGCTGCTGGATCTACTGCGGCGTGATGGCCGACGGGGTCAACCAGGCGCGCCGCCGCGAACCGGGCGACATCGACGACCCCGAGGGCGGCTGGGTCTCGCCCGAGTGGGGCTGGGTGTGGCCGGCCAACCGCCGGCTGCTCTACAACCGCGCCTCGGCCGACCCCCAGGGGCGCCCGTGGAGCGAACGCAAGAAGTACATCTGGTGGGACGAGGAGCAGGGCAAGTGGACGGGCTACGACGTCCCGGACTTCCCCATCGACAAGCGGCCCGACTACCGGCCCTCCGACGACGCGGAGGGCATGGACGCGATCGCCGGCTCGGAGCCGTTCATCATGATGGGCGACGGGCGCGGATGGCTCTACACGCCGTCGGGGCTGCTCGACGGGCCGCTTCCGACGCACTACGAGCCGGTCGAGTCACCGGTGCCGAACCTCCTGTACCCGGCGATCGGCGCCAACCCGGTCGCGATCCGCTGGGACCGGCCCGACAACCCCATCAACCCGTCCGACGACCCGCGCTACCCGCACGTCCTGACGACGTTCCGCCTGACCGAGCACCACACCGTGGGCGGGATGAGCCGCAACCTCCCCTGGCTGAACGAGCTGCAGCCGGAGATGTTCGCCGAGATCGACCCGTGGCTCGCGCAGAAGCGCGGCATCGAGGACGGCGGCTGGATGGTGATCGCCACCGAGCGTGCCGAGATCGAGGCGCGCGCGAAGGTCACGGAGCGCATGCGGCCCCTGAAGATCGCCGGCCGCACGATCCACCAGATCGCGCTGCCGTGGCACTGGGGCTACAGCGGCCTCAGCAAGGGCGACAGCGCCAACGACCTCCTGCACCTCTCCGGCGACCCCAACACGAACATCGAGACGACCAAGGCGCTGACCTGCGAGGTCCGCGCCGGGCGCCGCCCCACGCCGGAGACCAGCAAGATCATCAACGTGGAGCGCGGGCACGCCGAGGTCAACCGTGAGCATCCGGCCGAGCTGCCCAAGCTGGGAGGGTCGATGGCATGAGCGCCGATCCTGTCCCGCACGCACCGGTCAGCGAGATCTCGATCCGCCGCGAGAGCCCCGGCCGGATGGGGTTCTTCACCGACACGACGGTCTGCATCGGCTGCAAGGCCTGTGAGGTCGCCTGCAAGCAGTGGAACGACCTGCCGTCGGACGGGGCGGAGTTCCGGCGCGGCGGGTCCTACGACCACACCGGCTCGCTCGGCGCGGCAACCTGGCGCCACGTCCGCTTCGTCGAGCTGCTGGAGCCGTCGTCGCTGCAGCGCGAGGAGGCCGCGGCGGCGCTGGCGCGGGGAGAGGGCGGCGCCGTGCCGCGCATCCCGGCGGCCGCGCTGGCCGACGCCGGCTCGGGCGTGGCCGAAGAGGAGCTGCCCGACCTGGTGGCGATGGCGCAGGAGAACGGCGGCCGGAGCGGTCCGGGCGGTCCGCCGACGTTGGCCGACGGCACCGTCGACGTCGCGGCGGCCGTCGCCGACATGGACCGCTGGATCTTCATGTCCGACGTGTGCAAGCACTGCACGAACGCGGGCTGCATGGACGCGTGCCCGACGGGGGCGCTCATCCGCACCGAGTTCGAGACGGTGGTGCTGCAGCCCGACGTCTGCAACGGCTGCGGCTACTGCATCCCGTCGTGCCCGTTCGGCGTCGTCGACCGCGACCCCGACGACGGTCGGGCCGCCAAGTGCACCCTCTGCTACGACCGGCTGCAGGACGGCATGGAGCCGGCGTGCGCGAAGGCCTGCCCGACCGACTCGA